>NZFU01000059.1 GCA_002689345.1 Methanobacteriota archaeon
GGCGCTCCTCATCCTCATGCGACACGGACAATCAATGTGGAATGCTGCCAATTTGTTTACTGGCTGGGTTGATGTTCCACTAACAAATAAGGGAATTGAGGAAGCAATTTCTGGTGGAAAAGAAATTGCTTCTCTACCAATTGACGAAGTTCATGTCTCAACTTTGATCCGTGCGCAAATGACTGCAATGCTTGCTTTAGCCCAGCACGAATCTGGCAAGACCCCAATTTTCCAATATTCTGCTAGTGGCGATTCAATGAGTGAAAATGAATCCAGAATGGTCGAATGGGCCCAATCAAATGATTCGGGAGAAAACACTCTACCTGTTCACGTTTCTTGGCAACTGAATGAACGCATGTATGGAGACTTACAAGGTTTGGACAAACAAGAAACCCGAGATAAGTATGGCGATGAACAGGTCCATATTTGGCGACGTTCATACGATGTTCCTCCTCCAAATGGTGAGTCATTAGAACTGACTGCAGCGCGTACTATTCCATATCTCGAATCTGAAATAGTTCCATCTCTAGTTGCAGGAAGAAATGTATTCGTAGCAGCCCATGGCAACAGCTTACGTTCAATCGTTATGCAAATCGAAGGATTATCCAAAGAGGATGTTCTCAAACTAGAGATTCCAACCGGCCAACCCATTGTCTATGAATGGAGCGAATCCGGCTGGCAACGACGGTGAGAATTTGCAATCACAAAAGTGGCAGTGGGCTCCTGCAATTTACATTGCATGTTTGTTGGTCATGAATATTCTAACTTCACCGCTAGAAATTTCAGAAATGCCAGACGACTGTCCAGAAGATTCTATGAATTGCGATAAGAGAGAGGTCGAACTGAATGTAGGGGATGATGAACTTCATCAAGCAATGCAGCAATGGGCGGATGAGCGTTTATTCACTACCACATTCAGTCAAGGACATATTGTTGACAGGACATTGCTCATGCAATTCCCTGATGATGTGATATATTCCAATGAATGTGGAATAGTTGAACTCTTTAGTAAATCAAGATTAGGCCGTTCAGACCTTGGAGTCAATGCAGAACGTTTGGATGATATTGTTGAATTCTTGATGGACTATGAATTCGAAACAACTTGTCAGTAAGCGATGCCATCATCGTTTACGAACACGACATTTACTCCTAAACCGGCCTTGTGGAAAGCAATTAATTCCAATGAATGAATTCTGTGTCCAGTAGGTGCAATACCAAGGACATCTCGTTTGTCCTTACGTCCGAACCAAGACTTTTTTTCACCGATTACTCTTCTTTCTCCTTGCACATCATCAAACCATGGTAGAGGTCCTTCTGGAGAGAATTGAATTCCTAGAATCATGTCTACCCCATCAGTAGATTGAGCAGCGTCTGCATCGGCTTCGCTGGGTATTGCTGGACAATTAGGATGAGTATGTAGCCAATGAGTAAACCTTCCAGCCCGGGCTCCCCTGTCGCTGCCAAATATCTCATCTGTCCATTCTTCGGGTAAGTGGTGGACAGAAAACGAATCTCCACGGTTGACCATTTTCGCTTCATGAATTCGATAACCTTGACCGGCGAATAAGTTTCGTTTTTGATTTACACCTTGGAATTCGGCTTCAATTTCTGGCAAATTTCTATTTTGAGATACATCTAAGCCGACCAAAATTTCATCTGGTAATGATTTGAAAGCCCATTCCAATATATCTTCTAAGATGCGGGCGGGAAAGTGTACTTGGGCTACATATTCTTCTCTTCGATTGTGAGATTCATCATTGTATATTGCGACAGCATCTGCTAACCAATCGCTCACCATGTTACGGCGAGAAGGTGCTTAGACATGAAGAAGACGCAAAAAGACTCCTTGTCGGGCAATACTTGAATACCCCTGCAGCCACTATTCAACCATGGCGAAGAAGAAGGGCGGCTTCGGAAGGTTCCTCGGGGCCATCACAGGTAGCCCCTACGAACGTCTGCAAAAGCAGATTGACAAAGTAGTATCTGAGGCTGGTAGCGATAAAGCTCTGGCTAAAACTTTGAAGAAATTAGTCAAGGCGATCGGACAGCAATACGATGAAGGAAATATCGACGAGGAAGAGCATGATTTACTCATTGAAGGAGTAGAGGATGTTGACCCTGATGAGAGAGAGTTCCCTAAGTTAACAGACGATGGCGATGCGTTCTATGATGATGGAGATATGCCAGACTCACCTGAACTAAATCTTGGTAAGCGCAAGAATTTAGATGATTTATTGAAGTCTCAAGGAAATGAGTTTACAGGCTCATATGGCCGTGATGAATTCGAGGATTTCAGAAAATCTATGGCTGCTGATTTCTATGCAGATTCAGATGATGCAATCGCTGCAGGTGACCATCAACACGAAATTAGAACTCAAAACAGAGTCTTCGCAGATGCTGAAGAAGGCATTGGACAATTGAAGAAACAAATGGCGGAAGAGAGTGGTTTGGAAGATCCAACCTCAAACGATGAGGATGAAAACTACTACACCGATGATGATGGAGTTGAATGGTGGAAGGATGATGAAGGCTACTGGTGGTATCGTGAACCAGGCCAAGAGGATTGGCAGCCTCATGACTGATTCCATAAGTCTAGTTTAGGAATATTGAATTTAACAATTCCAATATCTGCTCCTACACCAAGCATTGCATTATTTGCCATGCTTGCAGAACTCATTGCAACTATTGTTTTAGGACGTAGAACATTTGATTTGAGTAGATTTTTCAAAACATCTAATCCTTTTGTTGGCGGCATATAGTGGTCCAATAAAAGTACATCTGGAGCGAATTCAGAAATTCGTTGTAAATGATTTACTGAATCCCAATATTGCTTGAATTGAATATGTGAAATATCAACGCCACCACTGATTAAAAGTGCTTCGATATCAACAGAATCTTCGAAGGCTAGTACCTTCATTCTTCAACATCCCACCAATTTGGAACATCGAACCATTCAGGAGCATCCTCAGCTCTCTCGATTAATGGTAGACTCAATGTGGATGAAGAATCGATATTTACTCCCATTCCTAATGCAGCACAAGCGCTTGGAAGGTAATCTTCACCGCTTTCTGTTAGAACGATACTAATGTCGTGTCCAGCCGGAATTATTGCATCTATCGGATTGAACTCCATTTGCATTGTATAGGTTGCAAATGGTATCACAGTTTGAGCCTCATGTCCTCCATCCCTGTATCTGACATCCATAGTGGCATGACCGATACGAAGATTCTCAGTAGCATCAAACATAGTAGCGAAAACCTGCCCTCCATCACAACGAGTTGAAACCGATAAGTGAAGAGTAGGCAATCCCGAGATAAAGCGCTCTGCTTCAGATGCAGGGATTGTTAAGGTGACTTGTGAATTTGCACTTACAGTGCTTCCATCAGCCGTTACTCCATCAAGTGTAATCTCTTCCCAAACCATGTCTTCAGCAGGCCATGTATCCTCAACATGCCATTTTCCATCATTACGTTGCATTTGCACATGCAAATCAGGCATTGGACCATTATCCTTGAGCCAGTATTCAAACCAAGCAAACAAATCTACTGCCCAGTCCATTCTACTCATCTCGGGATAAGCTTCTGCTCCGTATCCAGATGTGACGCCACTGTGAATTTCAGGTTGGTCAGGATAATTGTGAGCCCATTGCCCCATTATTCCTCTAGCAGGAATTCCTGCATCTCTTAGCAATTGATAGGTTGGGAATGCATGATATGGATCTACGTTCCAATCTTGCATACCCCAAACCAAATACACACTTCCTTGATAATTTTCTAGAACATCAGGAAGATGTCTTCTCTCATCCCAGTAATCGTTCCACTCAGCACCGCCATAGTGCGCCCATAATTGAGTTGTGAATGGATTGAGCGGCCCTGTAATATCGTCTTGACACACACGTAATTCATCAGTGGTCAAATCACTGGTTGCTGCTTGATATGCAGCATCATATCCCAACGCTCTTGCTTCACTAGAGCCATTACGGTAGAACATTTCTTGGACGCCAATGGAGCCCGAAATCGGAACGATTGTTTTCAGATGTTCTGATGGGTTTTGTGCGGCTTCCCAATTTGTTGTTCCAGCATATGATTTACCCATTAATCCAACATTTCCATTCGACCAATTCTGTGTACCTAACCAATCTACAACAGCTTGAATTCCAGTCTGCTCGCCCAACCCTTTGACGTCTTGACAGTGTGTTGATTTACCTGTGCCAAAAGTTGAGGCTTGAGCTAGGGCATAACCATGAGGAATGAAATTATTGTAAACCCATTCACCAACTCCGCGGTCGGGAATTGTATTTGGGTTAGAATCATCGCCAACTCCTGGCATACCTTCGCCACCAAAATCATAGTAGGGGTGAATTGTCATAATAACAGGAACAGTTTGTCCTTCAGGAACATCTGGTAACCACAACGCTACATGCATCACATCATCTTCTGGGAACCCTGCATCATCTTCAGATGCAGGTAAATCTACAGAAACATAGTGTTCAGTGTATGTTCGAACACCGTAGGTTCCATTAACAGGTAATACCGATCTTTCTTGAGCGAGGTCTAGATTCATTTTATGTCGCTCATGCAACGGTGTTTGCCACCATTCATCTGAACCGATTTGACTCTCCTCATTGGTTATGATTTGTCCAAAAGAGATTGCTATCAATAGGAATACAATTGCAATAGCCACAGTTGACCCAATTGTGAGATTTAGTCTTGCGACTTCATGGTCTGAGTACACCTCAGCCTCAAACACATCGTCTTCCATCGAGGAGGTCTAACACCCTCTTCTTCATCAGCCTTCGCTCAATTAGCATCTTCGCTAGGAAACGCCTTAGACATCATCATCAGCCTTCGCTTGTTTGACTTCATCAGTACAAATCCTCAAAGAGCGAATTGCATAGGAGTAAATATGAGCGAACATTACACTGTAGCAGGCCAAACAATACCCAATCTTACCGCAGGATATGGTGGTTTCCTAATCCTTTGGGGGGTTGTAATTTCTCAGTTATCTGATTCTAATTCGATAACCTCATATTTTCCATCTCTGCTAGGAATACCTCTCCTACTGTCTGGAGTACTGGCAATGAAAATGCCTGAAAAGAGAAAACTGTGGATGCACATCGCAGCAACCTTTGGACTACTGTGTGCCATTGGCGGCACTCGCTTCTTCATGGTAATGGGAGACGGTCTGAATTACGCTTCAAGTTCAATGCTTATGCTACTCTTGACCGGCTCAGCATTCACTTACTTCTGTGTCCAATCCTTTATCCACGCAAGAAAAGTTAGAGATGCCAAAGAAGAATGATTTCATCATGTTTGAGCGATTGGAGTCAAACATGCGGGCAATAGCTGTACTACTAAGTGTGCTCGTACTTTCACCGGTTGCTGGGGTCGATTACGAAACTGGTGATGAAGATTGGAGGGACATAGAGGTCGATACTTCAACATGGACTGATGGGCCTGAATTAGAAGGCTCTCCAATGGATGAGCCTCGTGCTGGAGATGCGGTATTCGTTATCGAAGTACAATACAAACCAGGACATCTTGCTTCTGAGGTTCAAGGAGAAATTGTAATTGAATTGTTTGAAGAGTGGGCTCCTAATACTACTAAAAACATGATCAAGAATGTAGAAAATGAAATCTATGACGGCATCTTCTTCCATCGTGTAATAGATGATTTCGTAACTCAATCTGGCGACCCTACTTGCAAAACTGTGGGTATTTATCCAGCCACAAGTGCATCCTGTGGGAGTGGCGGGCCAGGGGAAAATATCGATTTAGAGCATCATACAAACTTGTCACATGTCGATGGGGCAATAGGTATGGCTAGAAGCCAAGACCCAGATAGCGCAGACTCTCAGTGGTACATTGCTGAAACGGAAGCTCACGGATTAGATCCTGAAAACCGCGATGATGAAGGATATGCTACATTTGGAATCGTAAGAAATGGAATGAGCCATGTTAGGGCTATTGCAATGGTTCCTACAACAGATGATCCATCCGGAGAAGAGGTTGTCGTGAATCCAGCATCATCGGCAGGTAGGCCGATTTGGGAAGTCCACATTTCAAATGTCGATATGATTGGAGTGGTTCCATCAGACGATGATTCAGGGACTGTTGAATCACAATCATTCTTTTCAACTGGTGCGGGTAAAGTTACCCTTTCTCTTGCATTCATTGTGTTTGTTATAGCAGGTTATTTGGCTTTCAATCGTTATCGTGACTTAGAACCAGATGCGATATTACTGGATGAAAATTTGGATTAATTAAATTCCAAATCCAATACGATGTGTTGGATGTAAGGGCTATATTTTTTCACGTTCTCTACATGNAGTGCCGTTACATTTTTGCCNCTAACTGTNGCGAACCATTCNGTTGTTTTAGCGACCCATTCATCGATTTCATCNCGGTGAACATTCATGTGGANATGAATAACCCCTCCCGAATCTTTCAAGCAATTAATCGCTAGTCCCCAAGTATTCATCGAAGAAGGAATTAATCCAAGGATAACTCGATCAGCAACTCCTTTCAACATCTTCATCGTTTGACGATTATCACCTTCATGAATTGTACATTTATCAGTAACTTGATTTTTATTTAGGCCCTTTTTGAGGGCGTTAATACTCTCAGGATTAATCTCACAAGCATGTACATGTGAGGCACCCCCTCTAGCAAGGAATTGTAATGTGTAGTAGCCAATTCCACAATATGCATCGACAATCGTTTCGTTTGTAGTATCGATTTGCCCCATCCTTCTACGTTCAGTGACATTTCCTGATGAGAACATTACAGCGGTCGCATCAAAGACATAGTCGACAAAATTTTCTCTATGCTCTACCCACCCATTATCCCCATACACTAATTCGAGGCGAGACTTTCTTTCAATACCAGGGTCTATTTCTGATTGAATAGCAATTCTCTCGCCATTCAATGCTTTAGCAATATCTTCTAGAGGCCACCCCGATGTATCTGTGCCTTGTTGAAAAATGATCATGTCCCCTAACATCTCCCATTTTTTGGGAGGATTTGGAATTAATTTAGACAACAAAACATGTGGATTATTTTTCTCAATCTTTTCAAATTCAAGGATGAAATCCCCCTCAATTATAGGGATTGCAATTTTATCTCCGTAAGGCATTGGCTTTAGTTCAATATTCAATAATCCGGCTAATTTTAGCCGCTCATATTCATCTGTCGCATCACCACGACTGCAAATTATTGCATAGGATGAGGCCATATTTGATTGCAGGATGGAAACCATGTTAAATGACCCGGTACACACATTAATTGATAGCATGAAGCGAAAACTTGCAATTTCATTGGTTTGTATATTTACAATATCTGTTTTGGCACCATTTGCTAGTGCTTCAGGTATGCAAGGTTGTACTCTGAATGGAGGAACTTGCGATTCTTGGGATAAAGCAGATGATGGTACAGAAAACCAGCAAGATTGGATAGTTGGAGTGTATGAGTTTGATTTAGTCGATACTTCGACAATAAACATGGAAATGTCATGGGCTTTACATGAATTTAATCGCTCGACATTAGGATTGGATTCCGCTCAAATGAATGCAGCATTAGCCTTAGAGGGTATGAGCGCCCAAGACGGGGCTCCTGCAGATTTAATTCGTAATTATTTCGACCAAACTACTGCAGGACCGGGAACACCCACTGTTAAGGACAAATTAGCATTGGAAGTTAACGATACGATCGAAGAGTTACTCGATAGTGGATTTGGCTCAGTCAATTCAATCTCTACAAATTATGTAAATTCAATATCGAATTCTGGAATTACAACAACTTGCAGTGACGACCCGGATTCAGATTCAGCAGCCGAAAACCCTAGTCTTTCAGACAATGTTTTTGACCCACCAATTTGCTTTTCTGTAACAGCTAGCGTCACCCTTTCAACATCTACTTTCAATTTGGGAAGTGTAGACCCGTTAACATTGGAAAG
This sequence comes from Methanobacteriota archaeon, assembly GCA_002689345.1. GTDB lineage: Archaea > Thermoplasmatota > Poseidoniia > Poseidoniales > Poseidoniaceae > MGIIa-K1. Next base: position 7,954 of record NZFU01000059.1, read on the forward strand.
AGTATATCGCGGTATGTTGGTAATGGGCTCCGATATCACCTCAGAGTTCGACTTGTTTAGTGAACCTGGTCATTCTTCAGCATTCGTAATCAATCCTCCTGATTTTGCTACTGTAAAATCAGTTGACCCTACCGGACTTCAAATTATTAGGACTGGGCCACCTTCCTATATGGCTGCTCAGTGGTCCATCGGTAATTTGGATGCACCAATCGATGGCGAAAGAATTACTCAAACCGTTAGCGTAGAAATCGGTCATAGAAACTCTACTCAAACCAATAGCGTGGCAATCACTCCACAGGACACTGGAATTACTTTAGATGTCACACTTGACCTATCTGATGAAAATTCTGCTTGGATCGATATTGTGGCTGGAATAAACCATCTAGATCAATCCACGATGGAAGAATGGGGTATTTCTTTAGTTGATGTGACTGAAAATGCGAAGATTCCATGGGTTACTTCGGATGGAATAAGATTAGCTTATCAAAATGATTTGGTAGAACTTGATAATTTCACAGATAATTTCCCAATGGGCTTAGTTGGTGATTCAATTGAAGACGCCGTTCCAGGTGTAGGTGACATTAGTATCAACTCTCCTTATTGGGTCTCGCAATCAGTTGCAGTAGGCATTCCTGAGCCAGGAGGCGGATTAAATTACACACATGCGTCATGTCCTGAATCATTGCCTCCTGGTACAGATGTCTTCTACTGTATCGAAGGGCCAAATGCAATGGATGGTAGCCACCCAATCTATCTGAGAGCGACTTCAAATACATTCAATTTACATTTGTTAGATTTACTAAAACAAGAAGTTAACGATTCATCCGGAATACTTGACGTAATAGAAGAAAGCGATTTACGTAAATTGCTAGATTCAGGATTGACAATCGATACAGAATTTGGTCAGAATTTATTGCAGAATATGATTCCAGAATCTCTTCCCGCAACCGAGTTAACATTAGAATTGATTATGCCTATGTGGATGCAAGCAGCAACGGGAGAATCTTCGATAATTCTTGTTGAGAGGTCCAATGGCGCTGACGATCTTTCGATTTCAATGGCAGGCCCAGGGGCATATAATCCCCGGCATGCAATTCTAGATTCAGAGGGTAATGAAATTTGTTCAGCCGATGAAGTTGATTGGTCTTGTATCAATCTTGATGTGGAGTTTGATGTCAGCGATTTAAATTTCAATGAATGGGGGCCAAGCATCGACCTCACAGCGTCCTTTTCTGCTACAATAGATGTTTATCGCATAAAGATACCAGATGAGGTATTAGATAAGATGAAATCTGATAATACAACGGTCGCACTCGAAGTAATTCCATCAGATTTGATCCGTCTCGGCTTTGATATTACTGACCGTTTAGCAGAACCTCCAACTGATGAAATCGATATTGGAGATTCAGAAAATGTTTCATTTGAAATGACGACAAAGGGTTTTGAGGACTTTGTGGGTAATCTTGGCAAAGAACTGACAAACCAAATTCACAAATCTGCTGAAAAAGCTAGTGAAGAAGATGATTCGATAGAATTAGATTTATCTGGAATTCAGATTATTACTTCACTAGAGAATCTTGGAGGAATTGGAACTTCAATTGGAGATGAGACTCCGATTAGGTTGTCTGTGAAAATTCCAGAGTTTACATTTGAAGCGGGAGTGACCAATGGTTGGGGCGGAGTGACTGACGGAGAGCCGACTATTGGGGTAACAACTCTATTTGAATCTCCAATAATTAATACAGCCAATGCTTTCAAATCCGTTCTTTCTAACTTCGGAGTTCAAGCATTAAAAATGGGTGGACCTGGACTTATCATTGACGATAATGATGACCCATTTGTATTCAATATTGATTCCACAGATATGGTGGTTGAGGATGAGACAGAATCAGAATTACGCGGGGATGTAACATTCATTATGCCTGATGGAATTACTCTCGAAGGATTCCAAACCGCAAATGGATGGGAGAAGGTCGAAGACGAGGATGGCCGACAGAAGATAACAATCTCTCTAGAATCCTTTGCTGCAGGAGACGAATTCACATTCAGTGTAGTAATTTCGTGGTGGTTTATACTCTCACAAATTTGGATATATCCAACAATATTGATTTCACTAATTGTATGGAGGGTTAGGGCTAGAAGAAGAAAGAAAAAGCGTAAGCGAGAATTAGCAGCAGCAGCTGAAACCAAGGTAGTATCTACTGGTAAAGGTGGCTTATCTGATTCTGATTTCGCAGCATTGAGCGAAGGTTATGACCCAACTTCACCAAATAGTGGAGATTTTGATCTATACGATTCTGATGATGATTGGGATTAGTGAAGAGAATCATAGATTCTTTGAGCCAATGATGCTCCGATTCCAGGTACTGTTTTCAGGTCACTAACGGTTGCGTGAGCAATACTCTGTCTTCCACCAAAATGTCGGAGTAGAGATTGTAATTTCTTGGCACCAAGTCCACTAACACTTTCTAGAGGGTCAGAAAGGCGCTTTTTAGCACGACTTTTCCGGTGAAATTTATTGACAAATCTGTGTGCTTCATCTCTGGCATGAACCAAAACTCTGCCCCTTCTATCCAACACAATATCTTCATGCCCCTCTCTGTGAATCGTCTCTTCTCTTTTTGCAAGGCTAGCAAGTTTCATTCGGTCTTTGATTCCATGTTTGTCAAGCAAATTTGCAATTATTGCTAGGTGAGTTTCACCACCATCAATCAATAGTAAGTCTGGCCAATCTTCGACTCTTTTTATCCATCTTTCAACCACTTCAGCCATCATTCTAAGGTCGTCAATCGCCTTCCCTTTGACGGTATAGGTTCGATATTCTTTCTTCGAAGGTCTACCATTTCTCAAACAAATACTCGCACCGACTCTAGAGTCCCCTAGAAGCTGAGCCATGTCGAAACAGACAATGTGGTCTAGAGATTCCATCGATAATACAGATGCTCCATCATCTGCGGCTCTTTGCTCCAAAGAACCGGATGTTTTGTTGGACATACGAGTTACCTGAATCTCTGCATTTTGTCTTGCTAGATTTGTCAAGGTTACAAAATCCCCTCTGGAAGGAGTTCTAATTTCAACACTAGAACCCCTTCTTTGCTCCAACCATTTGGTGATGGTATCGGAAAGAGGAATTGGTGAGAGTAGTAGTCGGGGAGGCCTACGATTAGTGTAATGCTCAACTACGAAGCCAGCGATTGAATCTCCTTCATCTCCCCGGTGAATCAATGGCCATGCTTCTTGACCCTTGACCACTCCTTCATCTGCATGAATAACTACTATTGCAGCAAGGTCTCCTTTTACCCCAATGCCAATAGCATCACAATCTCGATAAACGGTAGAAGAGATTACTTGTTGGCTTGTGACATTACGAACCGATTTGATCATATCTCGAATCGATGCTGCAAGTTCATATTCCTGGGAATTTGAATAATTGTCCATTTCAGAAGCCAATTCTTCAATCAAATCACTCGCATCACCATCTAGAATTCGGCGCACATTTTTCACACGCTGTGAATAATCACCTGCTTCGATACATGGTCCTGCACATAGACCAATATGCATTGCCAAACAACCTTGGGGAAGTAATTCTTTACAATCCCGAATTCCAAAGTGTCTTCGTAATAATTGAATGACTTGTTTGGCTGCACCAGCATTTGGAAATGGCCCCCATTTCCAAGAGTCTTCAGGAGGATGCCTTGTGTACATTATTCGCGGAAATTCCTCTTTAGTTAACGCAAGAAATGGATATGATTTGTCATCCTTTAACATTGAATTATATCGAGGCCTATGCTGTTTAATCAACTGTCTTTCAAGAACTAATGCCTCTTGAGGTGAATTGGTGACTATACATTCAATTTCATCGGCTTTATTGACTAATTCCGGTATCATTACTCGGTCGGGCTTAGAAGAGAAGTATGAACGAATTCTTTGAGATAGAACAGTTGCTTTTCCTACGTACAACACACGCTCATTCGATGTACGGAAGAGATAAACTCCTGGTTTTGCCGGCAGGTCAACCATGTCTAGAGTTACCGGCATATTGCAATTGTAGAGTCATTCCATCAAGAATACATCGCAATCATGGAAGGGCAAGAAACATCATTGATGAGCGATAGCAAACTAATATGGTGAGCGGTCCAGAGGCAAGAATTCTGGCTCGTCTAGCCACCTTTCCTTCAAGTTTAGAATCAGCTTGGGATGTTCCAAGAGAGGTCTGTCTTCCTGGATTATCTGAATATCTTGGAGTAGTTCGCTCAGCATTGCATGCCCCTTTGAATGAACTACTAAGCAAGAAACTCATTATCGAAAGGAAGACACATGTAATCGGTGGCGGAAGTAGAAGAAGAAAAGTGTATCATATTACTGAGAAAGGAAGAACCGAATGCGAAGGCGTTACAATTCTCAACAAAAAGAAAATTGGAGAATTATTAGGAAACCCTCCTTCTCAAACCATTCTGCATGGAAGAGACAGTTTGGTCCAAAGGCTAACATCTGAAAAGAAATTGATTCTCACGGGTTTACCGGGAATTGGCAAAACCTCACTACTTCGCAGTATTGCAGATAAATTAGTTTCTGAAGGCAAAATCGTGCGATTTGCTACCATGGAATCGTTCAAAGATATTGTAGAAGTCTTTGATGAATGGGGTTTTGATTTCAGTAGTGAGAATGCTGTGCTAAATGCGACTAAAAATGAAGTATTGATTCTAGATGAATTACAAGAAATTAGTCAGAGACATCTGGGGCGAATGGAGATGTTTGCATCTAAAGCCGAACACTTAATCATGGCGAGTAGAGCCCCATTACCAATCAATGATGGATTTGAAATAATTGAGATTCCGCCTTTGGATACAGATGAAGCTGTAAAATTATTACCGCAACATATCGATAATCGGAAATTGATTGTTGAACGATTGGGTGGCCACCCATTAGCATTACAGATGCATGATGAAAATACAGATTTACCCGAAGCAGGCTCTGATTTACAAGATTGGGTCGAAGAAGTTGTACTCTCTGGATTGGGTGATGAAATCAAGGCATTAGACGAATTGTCCCTTTTGCCAGTACCAGTTCCTACCGAATACTTACAGCACGAGCAATATTTGTTTGACCTTGACGATCATGCATTACTTCGTTGGTTCGAGCATGGGGTGGAATTACACCACTTAGTGCGCAATGTTAGGTCAACTATGTTAACAAAGAAACACCATCAACAAGCCGCTCTTTATTGGTCTACTTTAGATGGTGATTTAGCTAGATTAGTAGAGATGCACCACGTTCTAAATTCAGATGGCGACTTTGAATCTATTCTAATGAAAAATGCGGAATCATTGTTGGTTCGCTCCAGTGCAGGATTAGCGACACTAATTGGAGATGCTATCTTTAGACACCCATCAAAAACACTCCACAGAATGGCTGCTATGGTGGCAATAGAACGTGGAGAATCAGATGTTGCAGCAGAACATTTAGCTAACTGTGATGCTCCCGATTTAGAATATTCTCTTGCATTATTAGAGGGTAAAGAACAGAAAGAAATTCCTAATGATGCAGATTTACGCCTTCTTCTCTCAGAGGCTGCAAGAAGATTGGATGATAGATTACCGGGAACTTCCCCTACAGCCAACATCTTAGAATTATTAGAAAAAATCGACATATCTTCAATTGAAGATGATATGAAAAAAGTGGTTCTTGTTGCGATAGCGCATGTAAAGCATGCTTGGTTAATTTCCCAAAAAAGTTGGAATGAGGCAGCAGATATAAGGTCGAATTTAGAGTCTTTAACTCACCAGGGTGACCCTCAGTTAAGTGCAATTAAATTGAGGGCAGAAATTGCAGAAACTCCTACTAACTCACCATCGTTTGACCGCTTGGTTGAAAATGTATTTTCGAGGACTGGCCTTCGAGCGACCATGCTACAGTTATCCTTGGTGGAAAGATGTGAATCTTCCAGAGCAGCATCGCTTTTGGAGCGAATAAAACTCCCTGGCATCGAGTCTCAAAACAATCTAACTTCTGCTAGAAGAATAGCAGCAACGATTTGGTATTTAAGAGCGATAAACAAAACTCATAATCCACTTTCTTCAATGGCTGAAGCCATCTCACTTTGGAAACAATCACTGTGCCCTAATGCTGCTGGAGATGCTACACAATTAATGCACAAATTGTTGTGATTAAATTTCAGCACCAAGCAGAGTTTTCGTATCGACAATACCTACAATAGGTCTAATTTCTTCGACAATAACTCTAGTCAGCGTATATTCGTTATCGGATTCTACTTTAGCGATCAAATCATATTCGCCAAATAGCATCCACCGGTTTGATACATGCTCAATTTCATCCAAACAATTCCTTACATCATGCTCCTTTCCGGGCATGGTGGTAATCAATACAAAACCGGTCGCCATTTTCTCACCTCAATAATCTACAGCAATCATAGTTTGAGTTTCTCGAACCCCTGGTATCTGTCTAAAATCTTGAATTAACATTCCAGATAATTCGCTTGAATCATCGGAAGAGACTCTGACTAGGAGGTCAAATTCGCCATAGAGGACATGTACTTCTGCTACACTTTTGTTTCCAGATAATGTGAGATATACATCGCGCTCTCGTGTAGGCTCTGTTTTGAAAAGCACAAATGCTTCAGGCATCATGCTGTCCACCAATATCCCCTTATTGACTGTGCCGATTTCATAAATCAAATTTGAATCGTGAAGGGGAACACTCTAATGGTATAGGGCTGGTGTGTTATTCTATGGTGAGGAGCAAAACCGTATCTGCAGTAGGCCTCCTCGTGATTTTTTTATTATCGGTACAATCGCCACTTTTTCTTGACAATAATGAAGTCAGCCAATCCAATGGGCGCGCCCAGACTACTTGGTCTGGCAATATCGTATTGAACAATCATCATACAATTCCCGTTACTGATGAACTGGTAATTTCACCATGTACCAACATAACCATGTCCAATGGGGTTCGCATTTACGTAGAAGGAAGAATTACTGTTGAAGGGACCTCGACATGTCCAGTTTACTTCGACTTTGCAGGCGGAGGCGACCACATGGGGATCCAGTTCAACTCCTCTTCAAATGGTAGGGGTAGCAGGATTGATAATGCTTCAATAATTCATTCAACCTATGGAATCACAATCTATGGCTCAGACCCATATCTTGCTAATGTAACGATTTGGAACCCCGATGATGTTGGAATTGATATGTTCAATTCGGCAACACCTACAATTCGAAATTTGGTAATTGATGAAGCAGGACAAGATTGGAATTTCCCAACCTATTGGAGATATGGAGTTGGATTGTCAATAGGAGCGGGCTCCGCTCCTAATATCGATGGATTATACATCAATGATGCAGTGACACGTGGTTTGAACATGTGGGGTAATTCAGGCGGTCTAATTCGCAATATCTCAATCGTCAATATTTCAGGGGCAACACTTGCTCAATCAGCTGGTATTTGGGTAGAGGATAGCGTTCCTCTCATCGAACATGCTTACATTGACAAATCGGACCATGGCGCAATTATTCGTCATATGGATGATGGTTCAATTACAAGGGCTGTAATCAGAGATTTAGAAATCAATAATTCGATGTACAAGGCCTTGATTCTAGATAAAGAAGATCATACAAATTACACAAATTATCAAAGCGCAATCATCGAAGGATTAACGATAACCGGAACAGGAGGGCCGGATGCAAAAACATCAGGATTAGCAACCGCAACTATCGAAATCAATGCAACAGGAGCATGGATTGAAGATGCCCATTTAGAAGATAATGATGCTGTTGGCGTACAATTGTATTTCGTAGATTCTTCAACGGTATTCACCAATCTCTCAATCAATAATACAGGAGGTTCTGGTAGCGGAGCAGACGGGGCTGGAGTGTCTATTCGCTCATCATATTTCGCAGCTAAATTCGATGGTCTTGAAGTTTCTAATTCTACAGGACCGGGAGTATTTGCATTGAATGGAGGAGCGATTCAAGGCAATGATTGGAACTTGCATAATAACGGCCAAGAAGGATTCTATTTGGAAAGTGCAGCAACTATTGTTGATGGTTTGACATTGTATGATAATGGAGACTCTGGGGTACATATCGATGATGCTAGGTACGTGTTCCTTTCCAACCTTTCAAGTACGAATAATGGGGATGCTGGTCTAGAATTCAATCGAGCGAATGATATCGAATCTGTCTCAGGAGATGTTAGTTGTGTTTCATGCGTTTCGATAGGAAATAATAGAGGGGTTGTAATTACAGACTCAGTAGACCTATATTTGGAGGATTTGCAAATACATGACCCACTTACAGGTCCGGCAATTTCACTAGATAATAGTGGACTAAACATTGGAATCCAAGGTGGATTATTTCACTTACATGATGTTGAATCATGGATTAATTACAGCGGCCCAGCAATTGACATTACTGGTGCTGAAGGGGTGATTGACGGATTAGATATGTTTGGTACTCACGAAGGTCTGGTTTGGGATGCTGACCATAACGTTGAGAGAAACAGCGAACTTTCCAACGCAAACCTTTCGGGTTCAGGGTGCCTAAATCTTTCAAACCACGACCAACTATCTGGATATGGAAATATCATCACAAATGATTGTACAGGAGACTTGAACTTCATCGATGTCGAACTAAATTGGTCTCAATTCAGTGATGAAGGGACTCATGTTTTGAATGTCGATACAGATTCACACCTTCATTTGCATCAGCCTGTAAATATCAATTATGCAGGTGCTGTCATCAATGGTAATGGTTGGATTGAAGAAGCCTGGGACGTGGAAGTTTGGGTGATAAATAACAATTCGAACGGAGTTCCCAATGCCGCGGTAGATCTTGGTTTTGACCAACTTGAATCATCCATATCCAACTCCACAAATAACCTTGGAACAGTTACTTTCTCCGATTTACGAGGTAAGATGTACAACAGTGTTGGTGAAAGCCCATACACTACAGTAACAGTCGATTGTTCGTATGATGGCGTCTCAAATTCTACTAATACATCACTATCACAAGATAGGATGGTTTGGTGTCACCTTCCATTATCAAATCAAGCACCATTCATAGTTTGGGAATCACCTATTGACCAAAACGTATACCCTTCTCAAGGAGATGTAATCTTCAATGCATCATCCTCATGGGATTTAGATGATGATTTGTTGACTTTCTCTTGGACAAGTAGCCTAGATGGAGATATTATCTCATCATGTACCGGAAGTTGGCAAAGTCCGTATGGTCCAGAACAAGGATTCGTCTTTATCGCAAATGGTAATGATAATTTCAACTGCACATTATCTGATGGGATTCACGATATTACGCTTGAAATATGCGATGATAAGGGGAATTGTGTCCAAGAAATCAAAACCATAGAGTTGGCCAACCAACCTCCTGTTATTGTAGTAAATACAGACCCTAATCTCTCACCTTGGGGTGAACTGATAACTCCAATTAGCAAGCCGGTTGAATTTTCTTTAAACGGCACGTATGACCCAGAAAATGACACCCTTACTTGTTCATGGAATTGGCTAGGAAATTCAGAACCGATTAGCGATTGTCTCAATGGCACAGGAACTCTAGATTTTACTGATGAAAGTGAAACATCATTCGATCTAACACTACAAGTCGATGATGGCATCAATCCACCAAGCGAATGGACCATTCCTGTCGAGTTGTTCAATGAAATGCCCGATGCATCCTTTGATATTGTTCGAGATGGCAATTTATCCGAAGACCTGATCGGTTTGATAAGTACTACAATCGACCCTGAAGGAGATGAAATTACTTACATTTGGGAGAGTTCAATCGATGGAATTATTTCCAATCAAAGTTCTTGGCAAGGATATCTTTCTCGAGGGAATCATGTAATCAGTTTGAGCGTCAATGATGGTAGGATGGAGCATATCAATTCAACCAGTATAAATTCTACAATATTAAATGTAGAAAACAGTCCACCTAAAGCAGTAATTCATTCCCCTATAGCAGGAGAAAGTCATGATTCAAGCCATCGTTTTGAATTCAATGCTTCAGGTTCAGGAGATTGGGATAGTGCTTGTGATACATTCCCACCAAATATCTCGTGGCATTGTGCACAGGATGAGCCTGCCACAGGATCTGAATACCTAATCTACTCCTGGGAATCTGACATCGATGGAATACTACAAGAAAACGGCTCTGATTGGTTGATTTTTGAAGGCCATTTATCCAATGGTACTCATGTTGTTACACTAACAATTGATGATGGAATTCATTCACCGGTTACAACTAGCATCACCATTGACGTTGCAGCTTCTGCACCAGTTCTAGGATTGATTGAGCCCGACCTTTCCCAAGGTTACCATTCAAGCGATTTAATTGATATTGATATCAGAAATAGTATTGACTATGACGGTGATGATTTTGTCTTTAGTTTGAATAGTAATATTTCAGGAGAAATTCTAGTCGATTCAAATCCTATCGAGATACATGGAATTTATCTTGATGCCGGGGAACACTCACTGACTTTCACATTGGTAGATGAAACAGGTTTGTCTAGAGACGAAATAGTGAATTTATTAGTTATTGAATCTGACCCGGTTGCAGTGGTATATGAGCCATTGAACAATCAGTTCTACGAACCGGGAGAACTAGTTTTATTCGACTCGAATGGAACCAATGATGCAGACAATGACATTACTCGTAGGGAGTGGCGATTATACGTTCCAGGTGAGTCTTATCCTACCGTACTATCAAATGATGAATTTTATTCGACCAATTTGTTACCAGGTGTTCACCATGTTTCACTATTTGTCGAGGATAGAAGAGGCGGAATTGATGAGGTACATCTCAATATTACAATCGCATCTAGTAGCCCAGATTTGTCTAATTTGACCGCAACTCCAAAGTCGGTGTTAATCGACGAGTTAACAGAAATATCAGTTAGTGTGGAACTAGATGATCCGGATGGTACAACTCAACAGATAAATGCTACAATTACTAAAAATATGCAAGTCTGGAATTTTAATTTAACAGATCCTGAAGGAGATGGAATTTGGACAGGTAAAATTCAAATTATGCCTGGAGAGACTGGAAAAGCCCAGTTGAAGGTCACCGCTATAGATGGTGAAAACATCGATTATTTGAGCATAGGAATCAATTTTGTCAAAGAGGATACCGATAACACTTCACTATTCGTAACTGCAGGCGCAGTAGGCTCTTTAATACTAATTTCATTGCTTGTAGCATTCATTGTAATTAGAAGAAGAAAACGTTTAGCAGATCTAGATTTAATCGACTCTTGGGGCGTATTTGGTGGAGAATCTAAAGAATATCTTGAGGAAGAATTGGATATTTGAGTAGGCAGTACATTGATTAGCAAGTACTTTTAACGATTTAACATGAGGAAGAGTTTCTCAACAATGAACGCCGTCCTGCTCGCAGTACTTTTGTGTGCTTCTGCACTACCACAAAGTGTTGCTGCAGAAGACCCAACAACAGAACATTTTGCTTTTGGAGTAGAATACGATTGGAGTAACATGAATACAGACTTTGAGTCGATGACTGGATTGCCATTAGATGACATCCTTGCGGATGTTATGCAGTCTGCAGATGACGCAGGAATAGAGATGTTACTTCTTGAAGAAATAACTGGAACATCATCTATGGTCATCGACCAATATGAAGATGGAACAAAAATGATCAATCCAGCAGATGGTAGTGGTTCAAAAGAAGTAACAAAGCACGTTACTGAATTGACTATCCGCCATGGTGGAATAATGGACATGGCTATGATTACCGAGTGGTCAGATGCTCGTGCCGGATGGGATTTAACAATCTCTGGAGGCGCTGAAGGAGTAGTCAATATCGATGCATATTACGTCGAATACCGCGATGCTGATGGTCTAATGTACGGCCATGATGTCGAAATGTCTATGCTTACAGAACAATCAATCTTCTTCGATCTTCAAGGTCATGTTGAAGCAGATGATGGTGACTCTGTAATGCCTCTTAACGTCCATATGGAAATGGGCGTTGATTACAGCGTTGACAATGCACAAAGCGAAATTATGTACTCTGAAGCAAGTGAACTGTACCAAGCACTGTCTGCCTTAGAAGGCGGAGATGAACTGCATTGGGGCATTGGTGAAGGCGATGATGATTACGTTTATTGGAGCGGAATGGATGAAGCTGATACAAATTGCGAATGGAGTGGCTATGAATACGAATGCCATACAATCGAAACAGTCGATGCATATTGGGACATTCTCTATGATGCCGACAGTTGTGATTGGTACGGCTGGAATGCTGAATACGAATGCTATGGCCCTGGATATTCTTACTACTTCGGTTACTGTGAACATTACAATAATTCTGGACAGAATATGTATGCATGTACAAACGATTTCGGCTGGGAATCTGATTGGGAGTATTACTTATACGATACCAATTATGAAGATGGAACCAATCCACCAGGAGTTGGTCACGAAGAGTGGGATTATTTCAATTAGAGGAT
>NZFU01000060.1 GCA_002689345.1 Methanobacteriota archaeon
CAATTGAATTGGGAAGTATGACCGCATTCAAAGACCAAAGCAATGTGAAAGTAATTGGTTAAGTGACCCTTATCTTCAAAACCTCTTGACAAACGATATGGTTCATGGTTCTGAAAGCTTTACCCGGTGTGGGTGCAGGTTTAGCAAGGAAATTAACAGATCACTTTGGTACTGAAGATAGGGTTCTACAACTTCTTACAGATGGACAAACTGAAATCATCGCTGAAGTAGAAGGAGTTTCTCTAAAAAGAGCAGATAGCCTTGCACGCTCCCTAAACGGAATGGAAGAATTTCTAGCCACTCCTGAATCCGTAAGGTTACACAAGGAATTGGTTGCATCAATAGCAACACATGCAGTAAATGCATCGACTCGTTCACGCCTAAGGAATCTGATGCCGGTCAGAGATGTTGATTCACGAAGAGAGATTATTGGTCAAGCTATGAAATGTGATTTCATAATCGAAGGATTACGTATTCCTTCCGATACGGAAGGGAACTATGACAGAGTAATCGTATCGAAGCATCCCATTGAAGAATTGAAACGTTTCTGTAGAGTATTAACTCCTTCAGACCAAGAAACCTGGAAGGATTACAAGGTCTTCAAATCGGTAACTTGGGTAGGAGCAGGCGGACCTGCACAAACGCCTGAGGGCTGGCTTGTATTACCGGAAACCTCCTCTATTGACATGATATTACCAGAGAAATGTGTTGGATGGTTTGAACATAATAGACAATCTCTCGAACTTCTGACAGATTTACCAAATGGTGATGGTTTCTTCAAATATTTTGATGAGATTAGAATGCCTCAATTACGAGATTTGTTAGATGAAATGGTGAACGAGGCTGATGCTGAAGCGATTGCTGATGTCCGCGATAAATTATGGCCACTTTCTAAGAGCCTAGAGAAAAGAATTCATGATGAAGTAGACCAATCAATGCAGAATGTGAAGTTAGATCTTTCAGGTTCAGATATGTTAGAAGCATTAGCAGATGCTGCATCATTGCAACGGAAACTAGCACAACAAACCAGTGATGCTATCGAGCAAGCAATCGAATCTGCCACAGATGAAATCGCATCTCTTCTATCCGAGGTGGGCGTGAGATGCCCACGTACCATATTCAAATCGGAATGGCCAACTAAGGTCGATAGGAAAACTTTGGATGCTATTGATTCCCAATTAGAAGAATTATGGAAAACAACTCAATCAGACCGTCTAATCTCCCTTGCAAGAAGACTTGCTCCCCTTAAATCTCAATGTGAAAAGGCTTTGAGAAAGTTGGTGGAACTTGACCAATGGCTAACAATTGGCCGATGGGCCAAATCGGTTGATGCAATTATGCCAGAGATTTGTGAGCATGGAATATCTATCAAATCAGGAAGACACTTACTGATAGATGGAATCCCTGACCCTGTTGATTATGGGTTAGGAATGTGTGCTGGTAAAGAGGATAGTCAATCCATTGCATTGCTAACCGGTGCAAATAGTGGTGGAAAAACTACCATGCTTGAATTGCTTGCACATTGCACTATTCTTGCGCACATGGGATTACCAGTACCTGCTAAATCTGCAAAGGTTGGACGAATAGAATCTCTACACGTATTGGCTAAGGCCGGCGGTACACAATCCGCTGGGGCACTAGAACAAACCCTGCTCCAACTGGCACAAGTTGTTTCTAATAACAACTCCAAACTAATTCTTGCAGATGAACTAGAGGCAATTACAGAACCTGGCGCAGGTGCTAGAATTATCGCTGGAATGCTGGAAGCAGCAGAATCCCATGAAGGAACTTGCATGCTCTTAGTCACACACTTGGCACCAGCCATAATCGAAGCTGCTGGTCGTGAACTCAGGACTGACGGTATAGAAGCTAGAGGCTTAGATGAAAATCTCGAACTGATAGTAGACAGAACTCCAAGAAGAAATCATTTGGCTCGCTCAACACCTGAATTAATCGTCAGGCGACTTGTTGAGAGGTCTCAAGGAGAAGCCAAGGATGTCTTCAAGTCGATTCTAGGACGGTTCTGATTAACAGGTTCTTCCAGAACCTTCGCCGTATTCGATCATTGCGACTTGGAACAGGTCGTCACATGTCCTTTCAACAATTGGTAGTGTCAACGTGGATGCTGCCCAATTAATTGAGTAATCACCTGATGCTGCAGGACTAGGAACGTAATCTTCACCGGTTTGAGTAACCGTGAAGTAAATTGATTCACCAGCAGCCAAGAATACATCCATTGGCATGAATTCCATCTCAGCAATTATGGTTGAAAATGCAGGTAACACTTCCACTCCATCTCGGCCTCCCGCATGGAATCTTAAATCCATTACAGCATGACCAAGGTGCATACCGGAATCATCTGTCATTTCAATGAAAATATGACCGCTGTTAGTGGTATGTGGGGTTGCAGAAACATGAATCGTTGGCATTCCTGCAATGTAAGTATCATTTTCAAATGGCCCATATGAGAAAGTAATCTGTCCAGTTACTGCTGGAATCATAGAACCACTACTTGGGCCTAATGTATCAACTTCTATCGAGAGATATTCTGTGTCTTCAGAAGGCCAAGTGCTCTCAAATCTCCATCCACCACGGTTATCTTGCATCTCTACTCCAAGTACTGGTGCTTCTCCTTCACCTTTGAGATACCAATCGAACCAGTATAGCATTTCATCAGCCCAATCCCATCGCAGAGTGTATGGGTATGCTTCAGCTCCTCTTCCTGGTGATTGTGAACTGTGTCCTGACATTCGGTCAGGGTAATCGTGAGCCCATTGACCCGCTAAGGTCTTGGTTTCTATTCCAGCATCTGCAACGATTTGGTGCGTCGGGAAAGCCATGTGAGGGTCTACGTTCCAATCTTGCATCCCCTGAATAATGTAAACAGAACCATTGTAATTTTCGACTACTCTATCGAGGAATGACCTTTCTGTCCAATACGTGTTGCCAGCATAGTCAACCATTCCACCGCTCAAGTATGCCAAAGGACCCATTGCATATCCTTCCATATATCCTTCACAGGCATTTTCCACATCATCAGCATCACCATCAACTCCGAAAGAGCCGTAAACACCGTTGTGCATAATCATGCCACGTGCTTCCATGCTGCCGTTTCTCCACATCAAGTCGTGAACTCCGATCAATCCAGACATCGGCACGATTGTTGCAAGGTAAGGGTTTCCAAATGTTGCAGCCTGCCAAGGAGTGCTTCCATCATATGATTTACCAATAATTCCGACCTTACCGTTCGACCAACCTTGACTACCAAGCCAAGATACTGCTGCATCGATTCCTCTCTGTTCATCAGTACCCATCAGGTCCATGCAATGATTTGATTCACCCGTTCCAAATACGCTAACTTGGGCAACACCATATCCGTGAGGCACATAGTTCTCAATTAGGAATCGGCCTAATCTATCCGCAGGAGTTAGAGCATCAACATCTCCATCATTATAGTAAGGCCCTATTTCTGCAATTACTGGAACGCGGCAATCTTCAGATAGATTTCCGGCATCCCAATCGCATCCTTCGATTTCCGGCAACCATAGACCAAGATGAACTACTGCATCGCCAGTCAATCCAGCACCACCATCTGCTGCAGTAATTGTTGGAACGTCAATATAGACGCTTCTGACATCATCAGTACCATAGGTCCCATTGACCGTTACTCGGCTAAAAACATCCGAATCAACATAAGTCAAATCGGCTCTTTCCCAAGGTTGAGGATACACTGATTCTTCCTCAACGGGCTCTACGATTTCATCTTCTCCGAAACATCCTGAGAACATGGCAGGTAGCATGACTACCAGCATCAGCAAAGCCTTACGCATGCCCTACGGGCATGTGAACTTGGCTTTGAGACTATCCATCAATCGTTTAATTTTGATTAAGCCAACAAAGGGTTACTTCTTGTGCTAGTTCTATCTCGAAGGTATATGCGTGGAGTAATTATTGCATTAATCTTGGTTTTTGCAGCCATACCTACCAGCCTAGTAAGTGCTGAAACGGGGGATTGGAGTATCAATTCTGATGATTACAAAGGAGTTAGTATTTCAGAAATTCTTGTTTCACCTAACGATGCCTTCCATAACGGAACTGATTGGAATGGAGATGGGGAGATTAGTAGTGAAAGCGACCAATATATCCAATTATCAAATGATGGAGATCAAGATGTTGACCTTTCAAACTGGTCCCTAGATGATATTACCGATGGTGGTAGTGGTTCGTGTGTAATCGGAGATTTGACTATTCTTTCTGGCCAGTCGATTACATTTTACCGAGCAGACACCAATATCAAACTAGATTTTTTTGATGGTGATTCCGCTGTATTGATTGATTCTGATGGTGAAATTCAAAGTAGATTCAACTACCCGGCTAATGATTCAGATTATGGCAAGGTGTACGTTGCAGCAAATGGTGGTACTCTGGAAAAGGCTGACCCGAATCCATCCAGTACTAACGCAACATGTATTCCAGGAGAGATAACTCACAATTCCGATGGAGTTGGTGAGTGGTCAATCATTCAGAATGGCTACCTAGGTGTAATGATTTCAGAAATTCTTGTTTCATCATCAAGTCCAGAATATGATGGTCAAGATTTAGACGGAGATGGCTACGTAGATATGAACAGTGAGCAATATATTCAATTGACAAACGATGGAGAATCTGATGTCGACATATCGAACTGGACATTAGATGATGATGAAAATGGAGGAAGTCCGCCCTGTCAAATTGGTTATGACACTACAATCTCAGTTGGTGAATCGATTACTTTTTACCGTTCCAAGACCCAAATCGAGTTTGATTACCATGACCCTGATGCTGCAATTTTGAAAGATACAAATGGCGTTGTTCAGAGTATGATTGAGTACCCGGCAAAGGACTCAATTTGGGACCTAGCATATATCCTCAATGAAGATGGAACATTAGGTAAAGACGATGCAAATCCTGCTAGCAGACATGGTACTTGTTTTAGACAAGGAGATGTTTCTGAATCCAAATATATTCTTCAAGGGAGAATTGTTACAATGACTGGTGAGAATGAAGTCATTGAAAATGGAAACATTATGATCGACAATGGAATTATATTAGCGGTTTGGGCAGATGGTGAGGTGCCACCAATCAGTATCGATGGCATAACCATACACGACACAGATGCTACAATTTATCCTGGTTTAATCGATTTACACAACCACATGCATTACAATCACATCCCACTATGGGATTTCAATGTCCATTTGAATGAGAATCAGCGTTCAGAAGAAGGTGGCTATACAAATCGTTACCAATGGGGGAATAATTATGATTACAAACCAAGTATTACTTGGATGAAAAATAACGTTCAAGACTACGATCGCTGGGACATGGCATCTGAACAGATGAAGTATGCAGAAGTTCAAGCTGTTGCTGGTGGAGTAACCGCTGTTCAAGGATCACCAAGCAGTGGAACCGCTGCTTGGGATAGTATGCTTTCTAGGAATGTAGAGATGTATAACTTTGGCCAAGATGGAATGTATACTTGTGCAGTATGTGGACCAACTGATTCTGATTACAATGCCAACTATATCATCGATAAGAATGCGTCGGGGACTCTTAACGCTTGGTTTGTTCATCTATCTGAAGGAGTCGACCAGAGTAGTAAGGATGAATTTGACACTCTTTACGACAAGGGACTAATAATGGATGAAACTGTTGTTATTCATGGCACTCCATTAGACCAAAGCCAATTTGAAAAGATGGGGCAAAAAGGTGCAGGCTTAGTTTGGTCACCGATTTCCAATCTACTATTGTATGGTGACACCACTGATGTCGTTGCTGCAGATAATGCAGGCGTAACTATCTCTCTTGCTCCAGATTGGGGCCCAAGTGGTTCCAAAAATAATCTTCATGAACTGAAAGTTGCCGATATGTGGAATCAAGAATCTCTGAACGGACATTTCAGTGATTACGAATTGGTAGAGATGGTGACAAGCAATGGTGCAGAAAATGCAAATTGGCAAAGTTTTGTTGGACAAATTGATGCGAATATGTATGCAGACCTAGTTGTTGTAGATTCATTCCATGAAGACCCATATCGAAATCTAATCGAAGCGATTGATCCCGATATCAGATTAACCATTGTACATGGTAAGGCTGTATTTGGTGACATTGACATTATGACTGATATGAAGGGCGATGATTGGGAATATGTTAACGGCCTTGGATTCAGTAAGGCAGTGGATGTAACCTCATCCTCAGAAGTTGATGGTATGCAAACTTGGGGGGAAATCGAATCAGGATTGGCTATGGCAATGCAGAATGAATTTGATGACATCAAAGCAAATTGGAATGATGTTGGAGGGATGTCTGACTCTGAAATAGAGGATTGGCTAGCGACTAACTTCGATTTACCTAACGACCAAAATGTCAATCACTTGAAAAATTTGACACTTGACCCAATATTCACGATTCATGATGAAAGATACTTTGATGTCATCAACCGCTCAACACAGGCGAATTATCATATTGACATGTCTAAACTCTATGATTACTATGATGTCGAGCAAGAGCGTATGACCGATCCAGGTAATTCAAACAATAACAATGGTGGAAATTCTAACAACAATAATGGTGGAAATTCTAACAACAATAATGGCGGAAGTGACCCGGTTGAAGGCTGTATGGATTCGACTGCTTTGAATTACAATTCACAAGCTGATGTAGATGATGGAAGTTGTACCTTCGAAGATGATAATGGTGGAACTGATAACACTGGAGGGGGAAGTAACGGTGGCGGAATTTGTACTGGTATTTGTGATGATGACACAAATGATGATGCTAAATCTGAAGAAAGAGACCCAATAATGATTCTTTCAATCGTAATGGGATTGATATTTGTCCTAGCAATTTCTGCTATATTCATATCTAGAGAAAATAAGAACATGAATGATCATTCCAAACAGAATGATTCATTTGTTCCCGAAATGCCGCCATTAGAGCCGCCTAAAATTTAGATTAAATCCCAAATCGGTCCTTCAGAAGTATCGGTGACAATAACTCCCAAAGCGCTTAATTCATCACGAATTGCATCTGCTGCAGACCAATCCTTTGCATCCCTAGCTTTGCTTCGCCTTTCGATTAGTGCTTCGACCTGCTCTGCTATCTCTGCCCTTCTAGGGTCGTCTTCTGGTTCTGCAAGTACCTGTTCTCTAGTTGGAAGTACTCCAAGTACAGTACCTGCAGTATCTTCAAGCCATTCGATACAATGTTGTGCGTAAGACCCTAAGTCATCTCCCTCTAGGATTCCGAGCATACGGCTCATTTCCCTAAGTCCACCCAATACCTTGGCACAGGCTTCTCTTGAATTGAAATCATCATCCATTGCGATTGCAAAACCTTGCGCCATTTTTTCTAATAGGCCCAAACTTTTGACTAGAGGGACTTGAGATGTAATATCCCCATCAGGTAATGGTGGACAATTCATTCCAACTAATTCCAAGGCGGCCTTGTAGACGCCTGTTAAACGAGCGTGATTCTTCTCTGCATCTTTGAGTAACTGTTCATTCATATCTATTGGAGAGCGATAGTGCGCATTAATCAATGAAAATCTCAATACCAATGGGTCAACTTTCTCAAGAATATCTTTGATAGTCCAAAAGTTTCCGAGAGATTTACTCATTTTTTCTCCATCGATATTTACGAAACCGTTGTGAAGCCAATGATGTACAACTGGTGAGCAGCCAGTATGACATTCACCTTGGAAAATTTCAGCTTCATGATGAGGGAATAACAAATCATGCCCACCGCCATGGATATCGAATTGTGAACCAAATGAATCCATAGACATCGCTGTACATTCAATATGCCATCCTGGCCGACCTGCACCCCATGGAGAATCCCAAGTTGGCTCTCCGGGTTTAGCCGCTTTCCATAATGCGAAGTCCTTGTGATCTCTCTTTCCTGAGCCGGTTCCACCAACACGGCCACCCGCTCCACTGCGTACAGCATCGATATTTTGCCCAGTGAGTTGACCGTACTTTTCAGGAGCGCTTGCAACACTGAAATACACGCCATCATCTGCCGCGTAAGCATTGCCTTTCTCAATTAAATCAGAAGTGATTTCAATCATCTGTTCCACATAATCGGTACATCTCGGATATGAATCGGCACGTAGAATATTCAAGGCATCCATGTCCCTGTAGTATGTTGCAATATTATTGTCAACCAATTCGCGCCAGTCTTCTCCTGTTTCATTTGCTCGATTGATTATTTTATCATCAATATCTGTGAAATTTTGAACATAATTGACATCATAGCCTGATTTTTCTAACCAGCGATGAATCAAATCGAAAGCGAGATAGCACCGGGCGTGGCCTAAATGACATAAATCGTAAACGGTAACTCCACAGACATACATGTTTACTACACCGGGATTCATAGTGGTAAAATCCACCTTTTCCCGCCGGCGGGTGTCATGTACACGCAGAGGCATTACCCTGCGCGTAGATTAACTGTTATTCAAACAATGGCATGATTCAAAGCGGTGAGGCCGATGCCCTGCCATGGATGGGGTCGTTGTCGTCACGGGTGCCAACGGGCATATCGGGAACAATCTATCTCGTCAGTTAATCGAGCATGGTTACTCTGTAAGAGGTACTGTGCGTTCACTGGATAAGGCTCCAGAATTAGATATGGAATTTGTAGAAGCAGATGTACTCAAGCAAAAGGATTGGCCAAGGGTATTGAAAGGTGCTACTGGCCTATTCCATCTTGCTACAATTTATGCTACAAGTGGAGATGGACAATTAATTCTCGATACTGCCAATAAGGGCACTGAGAATGTGTTACGAGCCGCTGCGGAAGCTGGAATCAAAAGAGTGGTCTACACATCTTCAGTAGCAGCTATTGGTTCAACCCCAAAGAATGTAGTAAAGGATGAATCAAATTGGAATGATAATTTCTCAATGCCCTATACCAGAGCAAAAACTGAATCCGAGCGCAGGGCTTGGGAATTGGCAGATGAATTAGGCCTAGACCTTCGTGTGATCAATCCAAGTGGAGTTCTAGGAGGGTCATTTTCTAGGCCAACCCCCTCAACAGACATCATAGGAGATGCGATGAAAGGCAAGTATCCGGTAGTTCCCAAAATACCTCTAGCATTTGTCCATGTTGATGATGTTGCTACCGCTCATCGTTTGGCCTACGAAGTAGATGATGCCAGTGGCAGATACGTCTTGGCGCCATATCAAGATGGAAACATTCACGATTTGCTAAAACGTGCCAAAAAGTTGTATCCAAAAATGAAATTCCCTAAACTTGGAATTCCATTGTGGCTATTACCGATAGTAGTGTTTCAAGATTGGTTGATGGGATTATTTACTGGAAAGAGATTGCTCACAAGGTCTGCCGCTAAATCATTCTCTAAAGGTGACTCAAAATACTCTAGCAAGAAAGCCGAGACTGATTTGGGAATTACTTGGAAATCATATGATGATTGCATCCATGACACCGTGGAGGCATACAAATGATTGAGGACAAACTGCTCGCTCGTTTAGGATGGGCTCTTCCAGCGATGACGATATTATTGTCTACATTAGCACACCTCATGTCAGGGGAATATCGAGCATTTCCCTTCTTCATATCAGAAGCAGATTTTCCTGGACTTCAGAGAATCATTTTCACAGCAGGTTTCTCATTAACAGGAATTGTTTTGATTTATTTGTCTTGGAGGTTATTCCAAGTAAACAAAAATCGCACCAGATGGTATTGGATGCACCTTTCAATGCTAAGTGGAATTTTTGTAGGAGCTAATTTGACAATTATGGCATTCATGGACATGTATGACCATTTAGAGACGCATATTTTGACTGCTGTGAATGTATTTTATTTTGGTCTTTCATGGGGTGTACTCACGCATTTAGCCATGAAAGATGCTAGTGATAAAAGCAAGAAATTGAGATATTGGTCGATATCTCTAGGGTTTATTTCACTTATTGGAATGACATATTCAATTAATCTAGGTCTAATAGAAAACCCTGAATTCATCAATGGTGATTGGGACATGGAGAAAATGCAGCCATGGATAAATTGGGCAGCACCGTTTGAATATTTACTTGCCATTTCATTTATGCTTACTTTGGCATCATTTGGATCAGATATTAATCCAATAGAGGAAGAGGAATGATATGCCACGCTTACTAGTTGTGGACCTACTTGCTGAAAGAGAAGCATTTGGCAAGAAAGGTGTTGAAGAAATTGTTCGTCATTTCCCAGGTCATGAAATTCTACTTTGGGCTCCACATACAGATGATTGCATTGATTACCAATTTGGAAAAAGAATTGATTCGCCTGAAGATTACGATGTAATTGTGATTACAGGAAGTCGGAGAAATGTCTCACAGTGGGAGCCATGGATGGATGAAGTTGCTAACTTAATACGCACATGTGAAGTACCCCTGTACGGGATTTGCTTTGGCCATCAAATAATTTGTAAAGCGCTTGGAGGGGACGTAATTCGTGCTGAAGAAACATCAGCATTCATTTCGAATGTTACCTACAGCGATGGCAAAATTACCAAGCAATTATTCACTCATCAAGACCATGTTATCAATTCGGGTGAGATGGAAGTCATCGGCTCAGCCGAACACTGTGAAATAGCGGTTTGTAAACATCCAACAAGGCCAATAAAAACAGTTCAGTTCCATCCAGAAGCTGTCAAATCGGTTCTTGAATATTCATTGGAATGCGGTGATATGAATGAAGAAGAAAGAGCGGCATTCGCTGATGGCATCCAAGATTTAGACGTCACTACATCACTGTTAATCAGTGCAATAGCAGAATGATTCTGTTCGCTCTTATTCGGCTTTAGCAGCCTGAATCTTAGCATCATTAGACTTGATTTGGTCCCATACGATTTCAGCGATATCTTTGACTTCCATCTTGGAGTCGATACTTGATAGACCATCTGTAACCATTGTCGAACAGAATGGACATCCTACAGCAACGGTATCTGCACCAGTCTGTGCGAGTTCCTTTGCACGGATGATATTGACACGGTCGTGGTCATCATCAACATGCTCTTCCATCCACATCTGAGCGCCACCCGCTCCACAGCAGAAAGAGCCACGGCCATGATTCTCTGTTTCGACATCAACTCCGCCAATCGCTGCACGAGGTGCTTCTAATTCACCACCAATACGTCCCAAGTAGCATGGGTCGTGATATGTGATATTACCATCGTGTGAAGGGTCGGGTAACTTGCCTTCTTGTTGCAAGTGATTGATTAACTGTGAGTGATGCATAACTTCGATATCCTCTCCTCCGAAGTCCTTGTACTCTGTACCAAGTGTGTGGAAACAATGTGGACAAGATGCTACAATTTTCTTCACACCGATCTCCTCGAATGTTGCAAGATTAGTTTCAGCTAACATCTGGAATAGGTATTCGTTTCCAGCACGACGAGCTGCATCTCCGCTGCACCCCTCTTGCATCCCTAGAATTCCAACATCTAATCCGGCCTCTTTCATTATCGAAATTGTGTCACGGGCAACCTTCTTGTTGCGTTCATCAAAGGATGCTGCACAACCTGCGAAGTAGATGTATTCAGCAGGTTCTGCTACCTTAACATCGAGGTCTGCAGCCCAATCGCCACGCTCGTGCATAGGAATTCCATACGGGTTCGAGTCACTTTCTAAATTCTCGATTGTTGCCATTAGAGGCATAACCGTATCTTCAACTGATTCATCGAATTCCATTCTTTCCATCATTAAGTGACGACGGGCATCTGTTAGTTTTGGAACATGCTCGATGTTAACAGGACAGACATCTACACATGCATTGCATGTAGTACAAGCC
Organism: Methanobacteriota archaeon; assembly: GCA_002689345.1. Classification (GTDB taxonomy): domain Archaea; phylum Thermoplasmatota; class Poseidoniia; order Poseidoniales; family Poseidoniaceae; genus MGIIa-K1. The sequence continues at coordinate 11,833 of NZFU01000060.1, forward strand.
CAAATTGCTGATTCGCCAAATCTAGAAATCATATCTTCTTCTGGAGACTCACCTTTCAGAAGCAATTGTGAATGCTCATTAGCATAAGAACGTACATCATGAATAATTTGCATTGGATTCAAATCCTTACCTGATGCATAAGCAGGACATACATCCTGGCATCTTGCACATGAGGTACATGCCCATCCATCGATTAGACTCCTCCAAGACAATTGTGTGTACTGAGAAGCACCAAATGTTTCAATATCTAAATCATCGAGAGGGACTGCTGTACCATTTTCATCAACTTGAAGAGGGCGCATCTTAGCCATTGGCTGAGTATCATAGAAGAAGACATTTGGAAGTGCCATAACCAAGTGCATGTGCTTGGATAATGGAATCAAAAACAAGAATGTGCAGATTGCAACCATGTGTGCCCAATAAGCCCAATTGACAATACTTTGAGTGATTTCGAAATTATTTGCAACCCATGCTCCAATCATTTCGTAGGTTGCATGTGGCCCCTCCCCAGCCTCTACAACAAATGCAGTAGTACAGATAGTCATGATCAATAATAGAATGATATTTCCTTCAAGTTGACTTTTTCCTTTCAATTTCTCTGGAGTGAATAATACTCTACGATTTAATGCAAGGAAACAACCGATTAGGGCACTGGTATATCCCAATTCGACCATTCCATTCCATAATGGATTGAGAATATCTGGCAGAAGGTGTTCACTGAATCGATTACCACTAGCTAAATCAAACATATCTGTTGATAGCATCAAGAATCCCCAAAACATCAGGACGTGCATTCCTCCTGCAACTGGGTCTTCCAACACCTTACGCTGACCTAACCATACACTTGCTGTTTCCTTCAGTCGCGCTCCCCAAGAATCAAATCGGTTATCTTTGGCTCCAATCATGACCAATCTAGTGGCTTTTTGAACCTGGAATGTGAAAAAACCGATGGACACAACGCCTAGTACGAGAAGAATGTACCAACCTGAAATACCAGCATAGGTTACATCGAGTGGGTGTTGCATCAAGTCCACGAGGTGGATTCACTCCTTCAACCCAACGGCCAAGTACCACCGACGCGACCGGTACACATGGTGCAGGCTAGCGCGCCCGGCAAGTGCATTCTCTTCGGTGAGCATGCTGTTGTATATGGCCAGCCTGCAGTTGCTGTTGCAATAGATCAACGAATGAGTGTTAGCCTTGAATTGAGTAAAGATTGGCGCATAGATGGAATGAGATTTCACCCTGAACGCCACCCTCATGTCGAGGAATTAAAGCAACGCCTTTGGTCAGATGGCCCCCCTCTTTCAATCAAAATATTAGGAGAAGTTCCCCCTGCTAGTGGATTGGGTTCATCTGCAGCATTATCGGTAGCGGCAAGTGCTGCTTTACGCTGTGCTCGTGGCCGACAAATCATTGATGATGATTGGGCTGAAGGGTGGACTGCTGCTAGGCCTAACGGTGTATATCAGGGTCCATGGGATTCCCAAAAGGGCGACTCTATTCAAATCGGTTCCAATTCTGTAGATGTTGATGAATGTGCAATTCTATCACATGCTGTCGAAGCCGCTGCGCAAGGAGGAAGAGCATCACCACTAGATTCAAGCACATGTGCACACGGCGGTTGTGTAGTACTTTCAGACCATGTTGAACCTGATTTGAATTGGCTTTATTCTAGAAATTTGAATGATGTTTCTTGGGAGGTTCACTCTGTTGATTTTTTCACATCTGATGATGTATGGTTAGTTATTGGAAATACTGGAATTCATGCGCCAACATCAGAACAGGTTGCCAAAGTAGCATCATTACTTGAAAGAGAACCAAATAAAATACGAGAAATTGAGACTATTGGAATCGTTTCACGCCGAGGAATTTCTGCACTCATCCAAGGAGATATGGAGGGCGTGGGTAGAGCGATGAGTGAAAATCATCTGCTATTGAGGAGCCTAGGGGTTTCTTGCCCGGAGTTAGAAACTCTCATCTCCGCTGCAGCACCTTCTTCACTTGGTGTAAAACTAACCGGNGCAGGAGGTGGAGGTTGTATGATTGCCTTAACAAGGGACCCCAAAACAACNAGTGAAGCAATCGAATTGGCAGGNGGTAGAACACTAATCAGTAAGATGGCATCTACTGGTTTGAATGTTGAAAATGATGATGATTCTCCTCTCTGGAAGCCATTCGATTAGGCACTCTTCTTTAAATAGGGGTTTATAATCGGCCCATTTATGAACGATGAGGACCGTTTAACTGTAGTAAATGTCGTTGCCAGCACAAGAGTAGCGGAAGAACTTGACCTTCCAGATATCGCAATTCAATTGAATTGTGAATATGAACCAGAGCAATTCCCTGGTGTCGTATACCGTGTATCCGACCCTAAACTTGCTATCCTAATGTTCCGCTCTGGACGTGCAGTATGCACCGGCGGTAAGGATGAAGACAACATTCACACAGGTATCGAGCGCATGATCAATGACCTTCGCTCTGCTGGAATCACAACTTGGGACCTAAAAGATGTAGAAATCGAAGTCCAGAACATGGTTGCTACCTACGCTCTTCACTACCCTGAAGACTACGATGGTAACGACAAGTTCACCGGTGAGCCACAAGCAGGCGAGCCTAGAAAGTTGAACCTGAACAACCTAACTTTCCACCTACCTTTCGACAAAGTCGAATACGAACCTGAGCAATTCCCAGGACTTATCTATCGACTTGACTATCCTAAGGTAGTCTGCCTAATCTTCGGATCTGGTAAGATGGTAATCACCGGCGCTCGCCACAAGGACGAAATCCTTGAGGCAGTCCAGATTATCCAAGATGAGTTAGCTGACTTGCTGTGATAGCAATGCAGCCACTAGGCCCTAGCGATGTCGATGCAGATAGCATCGATGTCTGGGTTGTATCTCATGGCGGTGTAGCATCTAATGCACTGTGTGACCATATGCAAGCACAGGGAATTAGAACGAGACCTGAAAATTACGGACTAATCTGCCATAAGCAGCATCCGGGAGTAAGTATCGGCAAGCCGATTCTTGTTATTCATGGAGACTATTTAGATGCAATTCGTTCGATGGACCGCAGGAAATTTTTGACAGCAAATGCTGCAAAAATGTGCTTAGGGATAAATGCACCAGAGATCCCCCTCTCTAGGTTTTTACAATCCTTCCCACAAGACCCTGTCGGATTCTCAATGTTCCTTGAGAGTTTTAGAAGTGCTAAGCAGAACAGTATTGACAAAGTAGCATTTTTGCGCTACCCTTACACGAATGAAGAAGCGATTCAAGCGTTTGAATCAATTGATGTCGATGTAGACATGAGTGGATTTTCATTACGTGAGAGAAAGAAGAAATATTCTCCTCGTTCAAAGGATGTCAAAGCAATTATTGAAAAATATGAAAACTTTGATTTCAAGGAGTGAGAAAGATGATTGCATGGATTAGCACCTGGGGTATCAGGTGCGGAATTGCAACTTATTCGCGGTTTCTTGTAGAACAGATGGACGATGTTTCTGTCCTTTGCCAATCCGGTGAAGGAGATGTGGAAGGGGCGATTCCTTGTTGGAAAAGAGACTCCAATTTCTTTGGAGGAATTATTGCTCAAATCGCAGCACAGGGGATTGATACCGTAGTGATTCAACATCAACCAGGATTGTTGCGTTTTTCTTATCTTAATGAATTATTACTGAAATTATCTGACATGGATGTTAAGGTATTCATCACGATGCATAATACTCGTGACCGATCAATAATCTTCCCTAGCAAGAGAATAGAGAAAGCGATTGATGGCCTGAAAACTTGCTCCACTGTAATGGTTCATTCTAATGCAGATGTTGAGAATCTGAAACTTTTGGGTATTGAAGAAAATGTAGTAATGATTCCACATGGAATATATCCGCCACCATCTGATTCATCACAGGCACTACCCGTTGATGGAAGAGTGATGGGCACTTTCGGATTCCTCCTTCCTCACAAGGGCCAATTGGAATTGGTTGAAGCTTTCGAGAGATTACCTGGTTGGGATGAATTGATACTACTGTGTGCAACAAGAGAGGGCAGTGGGAATATGGAGAAGAAAATCAATTCACTTATTGAATCCAAAGGTTTGACTGGAAGAGTACGTTTGGTTACCGATTTCTTAGATGATGATGTTGCAATCGCTACTCTTGCTAAGTGTGAATTACTCGTATTCCCATATCAGAANACAAAGGAGTCGGCATCTGGTGCAGTGCGCATGGGAGTTGCNTCCGGTTCTGCTTTAGCAGTGACTCCGATTCCAATTTTCGATGATGTAAATGGCGCAATTAGANTGCGAGGTAGAACTGTTGATGANATTGTTGCCAGCATTTCAATGATCGATAATAATCAATTAAACTCTTCACGTAAAGCAATGATTGAATTGAGAGATTCTCTGCAATGGGATGAAGTTGCTAAGAGAATTCAAGAGCGACTCAAATAATCAATAATCTGGTCAGCAGCCTCTTCAGCACTGACTAGGGTTGTATCGATTCTAACCTCAGGGTTTAGCGGAGCATCATAAGGGCTAGATATTCCGGTGAAATTTGGTAATTCACCAGTTCTTGCTTTAGCATAAAGTCCCTTGACATCTCTTTGTTCACAGACCTCTAATGGTGTGTCGACAAATACTTCGACGAATTCTCCTTCTAACATCAAATTACGAACCATTTCTCTCTCGGAAGAGAATGGCGAAATGAATGATGTAATACAAATCAATCCAGCATCTACCATCAATTTCGATGTTTCACCGACTCTGCGAATATTTTCTACTCTATCCGCTTTGGTAAAGCCGAGGTCTCGATTCAAGCCATGGCGTACATTATCGCCGTCTAGGGTAATTGTATGACGGCCCATTGCTTGTAATTTCTTTTCCAAAATATTTGCAATAGACGACTTCCCCGAACCCGATAGCCCAGTGAACCAGATTAGACGAGGTTGCTGACTTTTTTGTTCAGCGCGGCTTGATTTCGTTACATCCATTGACTGCCAATGTATGTTGTCAGCTCTCCTCAATGCAAAGTCGATTAAGCCCATCCCAACAGTATTGTTAGTCATCCTATCAACAATGATGAATCCGCCCATTACAGGGTCGTCCTCATACGAATCAAATGCTATTCGATTCGACAATGAAATGTTACAAACACCTATTTCGTTCATGTCTAGAACATTTGCAGGTAACTCTTCCAAGGTGTTGACGTCTATTCGGAATTTTAGACGCCCTAGTGTCATCGATGTATTTTGTGAATTCGATTTGAACAAATATTGACGCCCAGGCATCATAGCTGATTCATCCATCCAAAGTATGTGGGCCTGGAATTGGTCTGCTGAACTACAAGGGTTGTCTGCAGAAGCGATAATATCACCACGGGAAATATCGATTTCGTCCTTCAAGGTCAATGTCACAGAGCGACCAGCCCCCGCTAGTTCAAGGTCCCCATCGTAAGTTACAATCTTTTCAACATGTGATTCTCTACCACTAGGTAATACTCTGATTCTATCACCTGTGGAGATGGTTCCACTACCAATCAGTCCAGTAAATCCTCTAAACTCTCTATTTGGACGATTAACCCATTGAACTGGCATTCTGAATGACCTAGATTGAGCACTTGAAGAGACCTCAACTTTCTCTAAATATTCCATAATAGAAGGGCCATTGTACCAAGGTGTATTCTCGCTTTGAGCAACAATATTGTCTCCCTTTAATGCTGAAATTGGAATCGCTGTAATCTCTTCTAAAGACAGTGCCTCATCAGCAAATGAATGATAATCAGCCAAAATACTGTTGAAAACATCTTGAGAATAATCCACAAGATCTAACTTGTTCACGGCCAAAATGATTTTCTTAACTCCAACCATTGATACGATAAATGAGTGCCTGCGAGTCTGAGTTAAGACTCCTTGACTAGCATCAACAAGAATGATTGCAACATCAGCTGTTGATGCTCCTGTAGCCATATTTCGAGTATATTCTTCATGGCCAGGGGTATCTGCAACAATGTATTTCCTCTTGTCTGTTGAAAAGAATCTGTAAGCAACATCGATAGTAATTCCTTGCTCTCTTTCTGCGGCCAAGCCATCTACAAGGAGAGCAAAATCAATTTCTCCGCCTTGAGTTCCTACTTTCTTGGAATCGGCCTCTAGTGCAGCCAAATGGTCATCGAACAACATTTGTGATTCATACAACATTCTTCCAATGAGGGTAGATTTCCCATCATCCACAGAACCACAGGTGATGAACCTGAGCAATTCTTTCTGCTCATGTGCAGCAAGATAGGAGTCTATGTCCTTAGCGATGAGGTCACTCACATGAGCCATCAGAAATACCCCTCTTGCTTTTTCTTCTCCATAGATGCTGTGCTATCAAAATCGATAACTCTACCTTCACGTTCAGAGGTCGTAGCCAGTAGCATTTCCTGAATGATTTCAGGTAATGTATCGGCTTCCGATTCTACTGCACCGGTTAATGGATAACACCCAAGGGTGCGAAATCTGACTGTTTTCATCATTGGCTCTTCGCCCTCTGACATTGGAATTCTATCGTCATCAACTAGAACCAGCACACCATCACGCTCGACAACTGGCCGAGGTTTTGCTAAATACAGTGGCACAATTGGGATTTTTTCAAGGTGAATATATTGCCAGATATCTAATTCAGTCCAATTTGATAAGGGGAAAACTCGAATCGACTCGCCAGGGTTTTTCCTAGAATTGTAAAGATTCCAAAGTTCAGGGCGTTGCCGTTTAGGGTCCCAGTGATGGCTTTCGTTTCTAAAGGAAAATATTCTCTCTTTGGCGCGAGATTTTTCTTCATCTCGCCTAGCCCCTCCAAACGCGACATCGAAGCCATGAGCATCCAATGCTTGCTTTAGTCCCTGAGTTTTCATCACATCAGTATGAGTTGCTGAGCCATGGACAAATGGATTCATGTTCATTTCTTTACCTTCAGGATTGATATGAACGATTAGGTCTAAACCTAAATCGTCAGCCATCTTATCTCTGAATTCAATCATTTCAGAAAATTTCCACATCGTATCGATATGCATAATTGGAAATGGTGGCTTTGCAGGGTAGAATGCTTTCATTGCTAAATGTAGCATTACAGAGGAATCTTTGCCAACAGAATACAGCATTACTGGATTCTCAGCTTCAGCAACAACCTCTCTCATGATGTGGATAGCCTCGGCTTCCAATCTCTGAAGATGGGTCATTCTATCCTGCATACTAGCACCTCAAGCAAACCTTCGGGCGTTGACTTCATTCATCAAGGCTGGCATGTCTTCCTTAGGAAGCGCATCAATGCCTCCTGCAGTAGCACGCCCGCCTCCACCAAACATTGCACATAGTTCACCAATGCCATTTCTGCCACGTACAGAAACCTGTAGTGTGACGCCTTTGTCGATTGCAATAATGTGGGGCCCAGGGCCTGTAGCATTGATTCTGTGAGCCATTACTCCAACAACTCTTCTGGCCCATGGTTCATTTGGCAGTAGATAGATTCCTTCAGATTCGGTAATAGATTCTGCGTGAGACATATCTGTAGCAAATCCTTGTTGTAATTTTGTGAATATTGAAGTCTTCATGAATTCAGTAGGAGTCTTAGATTCTAAACAATGCAGCATTAATTCGTCAGGATGGAAGTGTAAATCCGAAAGGTCTGCCCCATAACCATTGTAATTCAATAATTCACCCAACTCTTTGAATTCAGGTTTAGGTGAGTAATCAGAAAGTCCATCTCCATGAAGTGCTACTTGTGCCCAATCGGATTCAATTCCAAGATAATTCTCAACGATGAGAGCGGTACAAACATTGGGTGATGTATCAACATAGGATTCTAAATCTGCAATTTCATCGCCTGCTAAATGATGATCGAACCAAGTCATTTTGATACCTCTTTCAATCAATTCAGTTGCCATTGAATGATTCCTAGCCAATGAGATATCCATTACAATAATTTCATCTTCCTTATCGGCAAAGACTCTCTTAAGTAACTCGATATCGCGTTTAACTCCAGTAATTCGCTTGCCTTCTACGCCATGGGCTAACCCCCATTGTACCATGGAACAGATGCCGTCAGCATCACCATTGTAGGCAAACCAGCGCATAGTTCTGCGAGTTGGACATCAGACATGAGTCTATTCATTGAAAAATAGCGAAAATGGTGCTATGGCGGCGTATTTCAAGGCTTTTTTTCGAAATTACAAAATATTCATGTCGCCCTCATCTATATCTATCCGCCTTTGGCATAATTGATTCATGCGCCGAGAAGTGGGGATGGCCATCCTCCTGCTTGTCTCCACATTAGTGGTCCCGCCACAGGTTAGTGCGGGGGGCGTAGGAAGTCAAGACCCAGGTGTAAGTGACGTAGTCACTTGGAGGGTTGGTGACAAGTGGATTTATGCTGGGTCATTTGACCCTACTGCTTTGGTTCAAGGTGCTGGTGTTGATGCTACTGTTGGAACGATTAATGGAGATGCAACGACAACTGTAGATTCAATTTCAGAAATGAATATTGATGGTATTCAAACTTTGGTATATCATACCACATCTAAGGCTGACTTCGATAAAGGAGGTGTCTCTCTTGATACTTGGACTGGAAACCTCTACATCAAGTACCAAGTTGATGAGGTACGCAGAGTTTCTGACTTAGCTAAATTGTCTTCAGACTTATCTCTAGATGTTAGATTCGTTCCTGCAGGTCTTGCAATCGCAGAACAAGATATAGCAGATATTACAATTAGTACAACATATGACCCTATGAATGAGAATTATGACTTCCCATTAAGGATAGGTGAAACATGGAATACTTCCTATGTATCCTCAACTGCTTGGTCAGGAGCCTCAACTTACATCACACCATTTCCTCAGCCAACCAGTGGGGCTAACCATACCAATTGGGAGATCACTGATATTGGAAAACCTGTGAACACCCTAGGTGAACAAATTGGTTATGGGGGATGTAATGCATCTTACGAACTAAAATCATATGATGATAATGGAACTGAAACTGCATACGAATGGTTTTGTCCTGAAGTTCGTAATTTTGCTTGGTCACATACTGAAGAAGATATTGGATTAGTTATCGATTTTAGATTGAAGCAATACCTTCCTGTTGGTTCTAGTAATGTTGTTTCTTATACAAATCCAGGATATAGAAATATGAATCTCGATGTTGAATTATCGACCCAAATAACTGCATTGAATACCCCTATTGAAGTGTGGGCAAATGTTACTGACTCTTCCGGCGCACCTCAGTCGGGTCAAAGTGTAGAGATTAGGCATGAGGCTGAAGGGTTCACTACTACCGCTGTAACTGGAGCAAATGGAAGTGCGTGGGCTCTAATCTCATCTGTGGGAGATGCCACAGACACATCTGCAACTACGGTTGATTGGGCAAGTCATGGCATTGTTGCATCAAGTGGAGGAATGTATGGAGTTGCAACTATTACACTTGATGAGAATATTGTGGGCCTAGACCTTGTTGCTGCCTTAGAACGGGCTAATATCATGCGTAATCGCAGTGGAGATACGACTACTTTGAATTCTATTTCAGGGTTTAATGTCCTACCAGGCGACCATCTTACAATTCAATTACCAGTCTATAATCGTGGTATAACTACCAGTTTACCCACTACAACTCACATCACATATCCAGACGGATTTGAGGTTAGTAAAACTCTACCCGCATTATCTCTTTATGAGCAATTTATCTTTGAAATAGAATGGCAAGTCGATATGAATTCTAGTATAGACAATCAAACAATTTTGTGGGAAGTTGATAGGCAATTATCAAATCCAAACGATGCGGACTCATCTAACAATGCTGGAGTTTTACCATTGTTCATTGGTAGTTCACCGACCTACATTGGTCAAGACCAAATCGCTTGGACCAATCAGAAAATACTGCTCAATGCGTCATCAAGTTTCGATGAAGACGGAGGGGATGTTTGGTGCTTATTCGACATCGAATATGATGATGGAACATTCACTACTGCAAATCAAAGAATAATGCGAAATGGATGTTCTGTAAATTGGACATGGATCGATGACGGAATATATTCTATCCATGTTACGGTCACTGATGATGAAGGCGACTCAACTGAAAATATACTGGTTGTTGAAATTCTGAATCGTGCACCAAATGTTTCCATATATTCTCAAAGAAGTCAAGTCAAGGTTGAGCACCCCGTAACTCTACATGTATTTACCAACGATTCTGATTCTGAAGAAGGATGGCCTGGTTTAGTAGATGTACACTGGCCAAATGCGCAATGCCAAGAAGGATATTACACTCGTAAATGCACCACTACTGCGTGGGAGGAAGGCCTCCATACATTCACTGCTGTTGGAACAGATGATGATGGCAACCAAACATATGCTACAATAGATATTGAATTTACGAACATTGCCCCACATGATATTGCGATTGCAATGTGGGATGAATATGATCGCCTAATCGATGCTACTGGTCAAATGACTTGGATTATTCAAGAAGACCAAGAAGTCGAGTTATCTGCACGTGCTGAAGATTCTGTTGACGACCTTTCAGATTTACGATATGAGTGGTCATTTGGAACAAATACCGACGGGAGAGAATCTAGAGTTCCTGCTATGTGGGAACAGTCTGGAATGCAGACCATATTGGTCAAGGCAATTGATTCTGAAGGCGAAGATAGTGGCTGGGTAGAACGTTGGGTCGATGTTAGAAATCTAGAACCTCAAATTGAAGATTTGGCTGAAGTCATGGCGATGGCTGAAGGTCAGAGTTTCAGTTTATCCGGAGTTGCTTGGGACACCCCTTCAGACATGGATAGTTTAGTTGTATGCTGGGATGTGGACCCTGGTGCAGATACAGATGGAATTGGCTCTGCTGATGATGATTGTGATATCGAAGGAAGTAATTTGACATGGTCGTGGCAGAACGCTGGTGAATACAATGTCGTATTCCATGCGACCGATGATGATGGAGCACGTAATTCTTCAACTGTATCGGTAACAGTTCTGAACCTTCCACCTATTGTAAGAATCGATGTACCAGCAAATGCAATAGCGGGTGAAACTATTATTTTGGATGCTACACTAACTATTGATTCAATTATCGATAGAGAATATCTTACAGTGGTATGGGATGTTGACTGTTCGGTAGATAGCGATGGAGATGGAATCAAAGATAACGATGCTGACCTGGTTGGCTCTAGTGTGACCTATGAATTCCCAAGGGCTGGTAAATTCACAATCAAAGCTATTGCTTGGGATGAAGACATAATGAATCCCAGTAGTAGAAGTTCTGTAATTGAAGTTGATTCCCCAGACAGAACCGCATTCGAAGAAGTGATGGAATCTCTAACGGGGGATGAGGCTAATCCTTTCATCCAATTGATGATTATTGCTCTGATTATTTCGGGACTTGTAATCTTCATCAAAAAGGGGCAGAAGAAGAGGAAATCGGTTTGGGATGATGATGATGTTCCAATCATTGAAGCCCCATTAGAAGCGCCATCGGTCGATCTGTTTTCAGAAATTGAAAATGATGATAATCAAACTGAAGTTATGACTGAAATTCCTCCAATTCCTGATGAAGGCCTACCCGATGGTTGGACAGAGGAGCAGTGGCAACATTACGGACAACAGTACTTAGAAATGCAAGAAACCGAAGACGGACAGGCTGAAAAGTAAAAGACATACTACGTATGTCCATGCGCCGAGTAATTCCACTCTTTATCCTCGTCTTGATGACGGCATATGGACCACTATCCATGATTGATATTGAAGAAACTATTGCCAAATCCAGTGGAGAAACTATTGTCAAATCCAGTGGAGAAAGTGAGGAAGATTTTGATGATGTTCCTAATTGGCGAATCGGTGACGAATGGGTATATGAAACCGGTTTTGATGTCGCAGGACTGATTGCGCAGGCCAATGTTTCTGCATCGGTAGATACTCTTACTGGAGATACTACTGTAGAGGTTACTGACATAGATTATGATATGATTATGGGAACTCAAACCCTGGTTTATATTGTTGACATTTCTGGAGATTTTGAATCCGGTACAAATTCACAAATAGAGTCGGATGGGAGCACCTACACTGGCCAGGTTGTAATTGAGTACAGAGGAACTGACATTTTCCGTGCATCTGATTTGGG
>NZFU01000061.1 GCA_002689345.1 Methanobacteriota archaeon
ATGGTATGATGGGTATGGCTGTAGCAGTAATTACTACTGTTTTAGATATGCACTTTGACGGTGGAATTGTAGGTTGGACAATTATTGGAGGAGGTCTACTTCTCGGTTCATTGATTGGATACATTATGGCAAAGAGAGTTGAAATGACTGGTATGCCAGAACTAGTGGCTTTGTTCAATGGTTTTGGTGGTGCTGCATCAGCATTAGTCGCACTATCGGAAACTTGGAAATATCTCGAAGATTCAGATGCCATACCTGACAATGAACTCAAACTATCTGTAACAATGGTTGCTGCAGGTTTGTCAGCACTGGTTGGATGGATGACACTGACCGGTTCATTGCTTGCTATGTTCAAATTGAAAGGTGGAATCGAAGTATTTGGCAAGTGGATAAGAACACCAACATGGGGCCCGACATGGCTAAATCCTGTCAAAGGATTGCTCTTTGTATCAGTTCTAGCATTGATTTATCTTTCAATCGAAGACCCAACAAACACAGATTACCTTTGGGGGATAATCGCAATATCATGCGTACTAGGAATTATTCTGGTACTACCAATCGGTGGAGCAGACATGCCAGTTGTAGTAAGTCTGCTAAATTCACTATCAGGAATTGCTGCTGCTTTCACTGGTTTCATTATCGGAAACAGTGTACTAATTGTTGCAGGAAGCCTAGTTGGAGCATCTGGACTAATTCTGACAGTAATCATGTGTAAGGCAATGAATCGACAATTGATCGATGTATTGTTCAAATCATTCGGAGGAAGTGAGAAGCAAGAACTCACTCGCACCAAGGTTGGCAGTGATGCTGATGAAGTGGCTATGATGGCTGATGGTGCTCAGAAGATTATCATCGTCCCTGGTTATGGAATGGCTGTTAGCCAATGCCAGCACCAAGTTAAGGAATTTGCAGATTTAATGGCTGATAAATTCGATACAGAAATCAAGTATGCTATACATCCTGTTGCAGGAAGAATGCCAGGTCACATGAATGTACTACTAGCAGAAGCAAACGTACCTTACGAACAACTCATCGAGATGGACGAAATCAACTCAGAATTCTCAGAATGTGACATGGCAATTGTTATCGGAGCAAATGACACCTGCAACCCAGCTGCAAGAACCGGAGAAGGACCTCTTGCAGGAATGCCAATTATTGATGCAGACCAAGCAAGGACTGTAGTCATCATCAAGAGAAGTCTATCCGTAGGTTATGCTGGAGTTGACAACGACTTGTTCTACGAGGACAAGACAATGATGCTATTTGGTGATGGAAAGGCAATGATGACAGATTTGAACAACGCCATAAAAGATCTCTGAGAGTTCTGACATAGGGTTTACCGCCCCTATAGGGGCGGCAAAATGTGGTAATGTTCAATAGGGAACTACAGGTGGGATTAATCGATGTCCCGAAGGTTCACCTTACTAATGGTCTCAGTTTTGGCAATAATGCTGGCTGCACCTGTATTTGGCAACTCACTGGGACCGCCTTGGGAACACAATGACAGAATCGTTCCTGAGGAAGGATGTTCATGTCACGGAGCGGGCGGTTCACCGTCTAGTGAAATCATTTTATCTATTTCTGGAGTGCCAAGAGTTTACGATTATGACACTACATACAATCTTACAATCAGTCTAACACATGCATCTTACTCAACTGGTGGATTCATGATTTGGGACTATGGATCAGGTACATTTACAGCAACTGATGGAACCAAAATTGTTGATAATTCTGATGGCGCACTATCACACAATTCCCCAGGCAATGACTGGACGATTGAATGGGAATCTCCATCTGAGGATGTAGGAGACATCCACTTCTCACTAGCAGGAAATGTAGTAGATGGTAGCGGTGCACCTGATGCAGGTGACCATTGGACTACACTATCATTCACGGTTAGCGCACCAGGCACTGCAACTCCAGATGCTGACTCTAGCCTAAGAACCATCAGCGTTGGGGATTATGATTCACTATTTGGACAAAAGACCGATGAAGAACTTGAAGCTGAAAGACAAGCCGGAATTGCAAGTGATTACTTTGACCAAGGTAACCTATACTTCTGGACAACACTTTCAATTCTAATTATTGCTGCTGTTATTCAAGGTGAATTCTATGAGAGAAGATTTGCAGGTGGACCTCCTCATCTAGACATGAGTTTGGCAATCCCTCAAGGTATTACTAGGGGAGTCGTAACTCTTGGCTTAGCTATCGGATTAGGATGGGCAGTAGATACTGAACTTCCATGGGGATACACTTTGGTAATTGCTATGTGCACACTGTGGGGTATCTTTGGAGTATATCGTACAATCATCCAAGCACGTGTCGAGAAAGATGCTCAAGACATGGTATGATTGCCATGAATGATTTGCACCTATCAAGCGATGATAGGAACACCATTCAATCACATCTTGATGAGTTTACAAGGCGTGTGACATCGACTGTAATTCTAGTAATAATTTTGACAGGCATTTGGTCATTTTCAATCGATGAAATATTGTACCATATTTTGTTGAGACTAGACCCATGCCAAGCAACCTGTGTCAATATCTTTTCACCAGATGAGTGGGCTAGTACAAGATGGTTAAGTGCTTCACTTATGGCATTGTTTTTCGCAGCGCCTTATGCAATGATTCAAGCGTACACATTTGCCCAGCCAGGATTGCTTCCAAGTGAGAGAAGAGCATTTGCAATATGGATGATATTGATGTGGAGTTTATCCTTTGTTGCATTAGTATTCTCAGTAGCCGAGTTCTTGCCATGGTTGTATTCTTATGGCCATTCATTCAATGAAGAAACCGGACTTGTAGGGAGATATGATGCCGCCGAAATGATCAGGATATCAATATCCATTGCCTGGGCCATAATCCTAGTACTCGCATCCATGACCATTGTTTCAATTGCTGGAATGTCGAAGTTGCTTTGGTCTGGAAATTCAGGATGGTGGAGATTACGTATTCATGGAATGATGTTGATGCTACTGTGGCTAGTGATACCAAATGGACTTCCTGGTTTGCTCTTCACCCTGACGATTTTAGCATCAGGATTGGTCGAATTAGTGGGATGGAAAGCATTCAGAGCAGATATGCCTGTTGGGCATGGTTTGAAGCCATTATTAGATGCTGAAGGAGGGATTCATCGAGTCCTTTACGTAAATTGTAGTTGTTGTGGAACCTCACCACAAATTAAGCCTCTAGAGGGAATGGGAAAGGTATCCTTTAGCGCAGTATGTAGAAATGAAGAAGAACAAGATATCCTTCTGGATGTTGTCAAAAGATTTGGAGCAGATAAATTGGTATTCTCGGGCTGTATAATCGAATCGTTTCGTGTTGATTACATAGATTCCTTGCGATTTTTAGGATGTGATACATTTTCACTCAACCTTGCGCATCTGAGTACTATTCGAACCGATAACAGCATGTTAGATTATGAGTTAGCAATGGCATCTTTAACCGGGCCATGGAGTGAAAATAGTGCCACAGATAGATGCGCTAAAATATTGGAAGATTCCAATATTGATACAGTATATTTTGGAGAAAAAATTCCATTTGGACTCAACCTTGAACCGAATGAAGCGTGGATTACGAGTCCTACGGACTCGCTGATGGCAATAATTGAGAAACAAGGCCTCTCAATGAAGTATAGTAGCAATTGATTCATACCTCATAACGGTCACAAATGGTCAATGCGACCCGCTGTTGGCTGGCCAATTGCCATTATACTCTCACTTCTCTGTGTTAGTGCGTATGTCAATGGTGAAGCACTAAATGAGTGGGTAAAGGACCATGCTATTACAATTGGAGACGACGATGAAGGGCCATTGGTTGGAGTCAATGAAAATGAAGCATGGCTTGTTGTATTGATCGATTTCCCTGATAGAGAGGAAGGAGCTGGATGCAATCAACAAAGAGCTTCGAATTTAATCGATGATGCCGCAAGAGATTATCTTAACCAAGGTATTTCACCAAACTCAACACTTGAAATTGATTATCACGACCAAATCATTACCACTAATCACGGTATAGCAGATTATGGACATGATGTAAATGGTGAGAACGACATTGGAAGAAAGGGTGTTAGCCCACATATCCTAGCACAGGAAATTGTTGAAAAAATCAAGGATGATGTAGAGTGGTCGACATATGATTTGAATGATGACGGGTGGGTCGACCGATTTCTAATATTACATTGCATAAAACCTCAAGAAGATGGTAACGATAAAACTTCAATTTGGTCACACTTTTCATCGATAGAAGAGGTTGTTGATTTACCCGATGAGATGAAAATTTCTCATTATACAATTGCAAGTCAATACTCTTCCAATAATTTTGGCACTGTCATGCATGAAATGTATCATCAATTAGGCGCAGCCGACCTATATGCTGTTCATGATTCCACGGTAAATCAGGTCTGGAAAGGTGTAGGTGATTGGGATATTATGGCCAGTGGAAATTGGAATGGAAATGGTGCATGGCCAGCACTACCAACAACTCCAAGCATTGAATTGATTGGCGGACAAAGGCATCAAGAAATGCAATTAGAATGGTTGCCTGGAATAGATTGCAGTGGACCTAAGTTTGAATTCCAAGGACTATCTGAAGGAGGAAATTCACTCAAAATTCCAATAGGTGATATGGAATACATTTGGGTAGAATATCGTAGTGATTCAGGCTTTGATTCACATTTGCCTGGAAATGGAATTCTTGTGCTACAGCAAGATTTGAAATCGGGAGATGTCGAGGACAATTTAATTAATTCACATCCGGAAAGAGCATGGCTCAAAGTCATAGAGGCTGATGGTGAACAAAATTTAGTTGGGGGCACAAATGAAGGCGAAGCCAGTGATTTATTTTGGGAGAATGATACCTTTGGAGCAGATGGGATAATCATTCGAAATAGAGATGGGATTCTAGTTGACTGGACCGCTAATATAACTCTAGAAGATGGAGTTCCTACAATCGATTTCTCTTCACCTAATTGTGGCCATGTAACAGATGTAGATTTACCGGATTACGGCTCTGTATTAACCAAAGGCGATAATATCCCAATACAGGCAGAATGTGATGGCATCGAATACAATCTTGCAAGCACAGATGGTAGAGATCTAATGATCCAAGATGGTGAAATTATATTTTCATCCCCTGGTACTATTGGTGTAGTTGGATTAATTACCGGCACAATAACTTGTTCAGAAGGGACGCCTATTGATATTCGACATGAATTTGAGATATTAGGAAATATTCCAATTGAATCCACTTATGAATATGAAATTCCTGTAACTGAAATTTCTGAAATTGAAATTCCAATCGAATTTCTAGGTGACGATTCACAAACGTGGCTAATGGGAATTGATGGACCACTTTCAAGAATTGCAAGTACCAAAATAACTCAAGAATTATCAAAAGGCTCCACTATAAAACTTGAAATTAATCCTGCAGGATTACTAAGTGCTGGAATGTTGGTGAAGGGGGAAGTTATCTTGGCATCTGATTCAGGTCACCGTTACATAATCGAAATTGAATTAGTGGCTGAAAATTCAGAAGAGTCGACATTTGAAGAATGGACAAGTCCAAGTAAATTAATTCCAATTGCATTAGCCTTAGCGGCTCTTTGGGTTGCTTTAGGAATAAATTCACCTTCCGGGAAGGTGACGACTGATGAGGAGGAAATTCCAGCCACCTCTATCCAAAGCGACGACCCATCCTTTGTTGACCCCTTCAGCTAGTCTTACAGAGAGACAAACCCCCTCCCAGTTCTGAGGGCTATCTTGTTCCATTTGCATAAGCCATGGTGCATGGTCAACATCTACAGGTGTTGAATAAACCCGCCATCTACACCCATACTTGAAACCAGGGCGCATCAATAATCCACGTGTATTTAATTCATCAAATAAGTCTGTTACAGGATTACTAATTCCATTTATCCAATCCAATTCATCCTTTCGCAAAAATTTGCGTGAGAGGTGCTCAACACCCAATAGAGGATGTTCTTCTGAAGTGGCAGGAGTCAGATTTCCTTGAGGATCAATTAATGATAAACGATACATGGTTACATCCATTTCATCATCAACAATTGCTAATTCCCCTAACATACCTTCATCAGACAAGGATTTCGCCCAATCTAATAATTCACTCATATCCAAATTATCTCTAGTCCGAGCCCACCTAACCTCTGCCTCAGGACCACCTTTCGAGGGATGGGATTCTCTAGACCATCGTAACCAACGCTCACCAATAGGAACTACTTTCTCCCCAGCATTTCGAACCACATCGAATGCAACGGCCCTATGAGCAAAATCAACATCTTCTTTCAAACGCTCATCTACCCATTCTTCTGGCAAGGGAATATGACGATGCCAATGACAGAACATAACCTCTTCATCAGTCAATATTATTCCGCCTTCAATCGGCTTACCAAGTGCCGATTTTTGATAGAGACGATTAGAAATCGGTGCTGGAATAAACCAGCCATCATCATGGGGTTGCGGAGGAGGGTTTGGCTTAGTTGGAATGCCTTGATTTGACAAGCCGATAGGACGGGTTGGTCTAGTCCGTGGTTTGGACCTCCTACCCTCTGACATGTTAAGGCGGACAGTGACCAGTCTTATGTGCCTCCCCCTCCCTCCCGTAGGGGAGGGAGACGTATGGTGGACGGTTACCTCGGCACGATGACGACCGAAGAAAGGATGTTGTTACACCTATTCGACAATCCCCTACCAGAGGGGCATTGGGAAGCACCTATCGCTATTACTCAAGCCGGTATTTCGGCTTCAGTCCATGTCCAGAGAAAGCATGTTCCCCGAACTTTAAAGCGCTTAGAAAAGCGTTCTGACCTAATTACTGGCCAGCGCCATGTCCCTGGTGCTAAACAACGTAGACGCGTGTATGGACTAACTGCTGCGGGACGAGCAAGAGCAGGGGATTTACGAGATAGAATTCTATCTGAAACTGTAATTAAAGATGGTGAAAATGTTGTATTATCTAGTCTAAGAAAGGGTGGACAAATGACACTTGATTTACTCTCACATATCGATGAAGGTATGGTATTCTATGATGAACCGGTAATTTCTCCAGTTTCTAATCCAGAAGGTACGGCATCTTTGGATGCCCAGGCTGGAGAAAATTTAGTACGACGCATTCTTGCTAGAGCATGGGAAGATGGGAAAATTACCAAGGATGAGCAACAACTGATTGCAGAGGTTGTAGATTTCGTAGGCATGCATCCGGACCGAGTGCGCCGCTTATCAGATGAAGCCAGAAGGGCACAAAATGCACCTCCTCCTGAGGAAGTATATCTTGATATGCTGCGACAAGCATTGGTAGATGGCGAGATTATTGAGGATGAAGTGGCTTTATTGAAAACTATGCGTGAGGCTTTTGGCATCGACCTTGAAACTCATGAGAAATTATTACTGGATGCCCTCGAGGACCCAGTTTTAGATGATGCGACTGCAACATACCGTGCAACTTTAGTTACTGCATTAGAGGATGGAATGATTACCTCTGATGAAGATGCCATGCTGAGAACATTACGGGCTAATTTAGGGATAACTGATTCCAAACATGCTACTCTTTTGGCAGAGTTGCTTGACAGAGATGATTGAAAAAGAGGAAGCCTCCGGAGGGAATAATATGGGAATGAGCGATATCGAACACGAAACTCACGATCGATTGGTAAATTTACAATCCCAAATCAAAAACATGTCTGGAGAGGTTGTACTTGTTGGCGACATAATGCTCGACCGATATATTCACGGATATGCAAATAATCTTAATTCTCGAGCACCGGTTCCAGTTCTGAAAGAAACTCACCGTCACGAAGATGTTGGCGCTGCTGCACACGTTGCAAGGGGATTGGAAAATATCGGCCTTGATGCAATTCTATTCGGAGTAGTTGGAGATGACCAATCTGGTGAAAATATCATTGAAGCACTTGAAACCGAAGAGGTTGAATGCGATGGTATTGCCATTATCGAAGATCGTATTACAACTGTCAAAACTCGACTTATTGCAGGAAGAGAATATCTAATCTCCAACCAACAATTGGTACTTCGCTGGGATATTGAGGACGATTCTCCCATCGATGCAGAAGCTCACTCAACCATAATTGACCAAGCTGTTTCAAGAATTGCAAGTTCAGATGTATTGGTGATCTCAGATTATGGACAAGGAGTTGTTACTGACGAAGGTGCTGCGAGATTAATCAATGCCGCCAAGGTGGCTAATGTTCCTGTAATTTGTGACCCTAAATTGACTGGACTGCATAGAACGGTTGGGGCAGATTGGGTTATTTTCCAAACACGAGGTCTTGATTTAATGGCTAAGCGTATGGCGTGTAATGATTCATCTGAAGCGGCTAAAATTATGATAAAAGAGAATAATTGGAGTAATCTAATGGTTCTTCAAGGAGAAAATGGCGTCACTGTTTATACCGATCAAGACGAGGTTATTTCGGCCCCATGTACACTTGGAGAACCAAGAGGAGTAATTGGAATAATTGATGCTGCTGCTGTGGCTGTTGCTGCAGGAGTAAATCTTGATTTGGCAGTTACAGACATCGCACATTTGGCAAATGCGGCTTGTGAATGTATTATGAGTGAAACTCAGAACTTTACACTTACTAGTGATGATTTAGCAAATCGTTTAGGCGAGGTTGCTTGGAGTCTACAAATCTCACAGAGGTGAAAATTTGAGTTACTGGGTTCGCCCTACAACAGCCGATGTAGGCATTCGTGCATTCGGAATGAACCGTAATGATTTGTTACAAGAAATGACTCTTGGTATGCAATCAATTTTGCTAGCTGAAAAACAGGACATCAATGCAATAACAAGAAAAGTCGCTCGATGGGAAGTTTCTCACGAAGGAGACATGGATATCTTGATAGTTAAATGGTTAGATGAGGTTCTCTACAGAAGTGAAGTTTACGATGAGTTTCTGGTTGAATGTCAGCCAATGATTAGGGACGGAATAATTGAAGCTCAAGTATCCTATGTATCAAAAGATGACGTAGAATTGGAAGTTGAAATTAAAGCGGTAACCACACATGAATTTGCTTTCAGACAAGTTGCAGAAAATGAGACTATCACATCTGATTGGGCTGAAGTTCCTTCATTCGATGGACCCGGCTGGTACGGAGATGTCGTCTTTGACATCTAGAGTGGCTAGGATGCCTACCACCAATCCAATTGGCCCCATCATCATACACATTAGCAAAACTGGCATCGAAACTTGAATCGGTTTATCAGCAGCCAACATTCTCATCCAGACATAACGTCCGGCAAATGTATCCAATACCAAGAAATGAAGCCATGCAAGTATTATCATCTGGTCATCAGAAAATAGTTCGAGCACAACATCAGGTGTAGGCATTTGTGAGCCTAGAGATATCAATACATCAACCGCATTGGGAATTAGCAAAATTCCATATGAAACGATTAGAGGAATAATACAAATTCGGACATCTCCAACTATTTTCTTGGTGATTTCATGCCTAGGCATGAACCACATCAAGAACCACATTGGGCCGATATACAATGAAGAAAACCAAAATGTAATTTCAAAAAGTTCCATACTTTATCACTGATTTATGGTTTCAGTCATTACATAAAAATTATAGTTTGCCTTAAGGAATTTAAAATCATGTCAGGAACACCATGGATTTTGAAAACATTTCAAATCGACCAAACCGGCTCAACAGGAGCACACTTGTACATTGAAGCTAGACAACCGGGGATTTTCGCCTTTATCTTGAATATAATTGGCCTAGATCCGACTGCAGAATTAAAAGTGACCAAGGGTGCAGTTAGTTTCCGTTCCACGAGTTTATCTGGAATGACTGAAACATCTACTGCACTAACTCAAATCGGTTCATTCCAAGGTGGATATTCTAAGCCAATTGGACTTCTGATTCTTGCTGGGTTTTTTCTGTTAGCAGGAATTTCGGCTGATATTGCGTTAGATATTCTTCTATTTACTTGGTTTGGCCTGGTATTGTCAATTGTATGCTTAATTGCATATGCTTTGACTAAATATCTTTCATTTGGGTTTGAAACTTCTGGCGGAGCATATTATGGAATGAGTTTCAAGAGAGGAGTTCTGAATAATGTTAGTGTAGACATCACTCAAGTTGAGAATGCATTGCAACTGGTAAATGCACTAATCGGAGCTGCTTCATTGGGAGGTAATTATTCACTTTCAGACAAGGTACAAAAAGTTGCATCGCAAGCAACAATTGTTTCCGCACCACCTGTGAATCAAATGCCATCAGTAGCCCCAAGTGTAAGGCCACCACAAACCAACCCTCATGCAATGGGACAACAGGCTCCACAACAATATGTAAACCCACAACAAAATTATCAGCAACAACCAAGAGGCCCTGGTTTGTAATCAGATAATTATCAAATAAGGAATTAGAAGTTTAATGAAGAGTGGGAATTCCAAGGGTGGACCCTCGTATCCACGAGCCAAATCCATAGGCTTCCTCCGTCCCGATACCCCACGGCACTCATGGCCCCAAGTAGGGCTGCTCCGTTCCCGGCCTGACCTGATCCCCCGGTTATTCATTTCCCGATTCCTTCCGGCTTCGGTTCATGACACCCGAGTCACGTGGGGGCGAGACATCGACGTCCGCCTATGGGAACTCATGGACCGGCTGAGCCGCTCCTTGGCTTTCGGACCGCCATTTGCGATTTGCGGATGAGGGCACGCAAACTCCCCTCCTATCCCAACTGGCCGTACAGCCTGACCGTTTTGAACCCACCGAATATTATTCCTCGGTCGCTTCTTCATATTTTGAAGGACAACTGGTCTTGATCACTTCAGCCTCAAACACCCATTCCCCACCAATTTCAACGAGTATTCCCTCGGCATAAATTGTCCGATTATCCTCTAAACCGCCAGTGGTTTGTGCCTGGGTAAAATCGATGACCAATTCTGCAGATTCACCATGAACTACAAACAGAAGTTGATCATTGTCAATGCTACCGTCCAAAACTTCGCCTCTAATTGCGATTTGACGGCCTTCAAGTCCTTCAGGGTCTTCCATTACCTCATCGATAGTTCTTGTCGCTTCAGGGGCCTCTAACAGCAAAGTTGCGGCTAAAGCAATAGTTAGTACGGCACCAATAATTAGCAAACGCATACGGTGGGTAAGCAATTTATCATCTCCTTGCTAATCCTACAGCATCATGAATACTGTTTAATCCAGCTGATTTTAATTTCTTATCCAAGCCATTGACTATTTCTTTAATCACAGATGCACCTTGGAAAACCATAGCCGAATAGATTTGTAGAAGACTTGCACCATTGACTATTTTTTCCCATGCTTCATCGGCAGTGGAAATTCCACCAACCCCAATAATTGGCCATTTTCCATCTGTATGGTCTGCAATTAATCGTATAACTTCAGTAGAACGTTTGCGCAATGGGTTGCCAGAAAGACCTCCTGTTTCAACCATAATTCCTTCATTATCAGGTCGCTCAATCGTAGTGTTAGTGGCGACGATACCAGAACATCCTAATCCCCTTGCAGTATCGACAATAGATTTGATCTGCATGTCTTCTAGGTCCGGTGCGATCTTAATCAATACAGGTTTTTTGCCAGAATGGATTTGGACTTCTTCAATGATTCTTGCTAAGTCTTCATCTTTTTGTAAATCTCTTAGATTTGGAGTATTTGGCGATGAAACATTGATCACAAAACCATCGACGTATGCACCACAACGCTCCACGGTTTTGGCATAATCAAGATGGGCGTCTTCAAGGCTTGTCGATTTAGATTTACCTACATTCAAGAATAATGGAACACTAGGTTTTTTGGATTTCGCTAGAAAGTTTGCCATCTTCTCGCTTCCAGGATTATTGAATCCCATTCTGTTTACCAATGCCTTATGTTTTGCTGACCGGAACATACGTGGCTTAGGGTTACCAGATTGTTCATGCTCAGTTATTCCACCAACTTCAATGAAACCAAAACCCAGTGTTTCCCAACCTTGCATTGCTTCAGCTTTCTTATCCATTCCAGCAGCCAATCCAAGTGGATTAGAAAATTTCATCTCGAACACATCAGCCTCAACCTTTCGTGGTCGATACAGGATACGAAGAAACATTCTACCAATTACTGTGAATGAAGTGAAGCGCAAGCCCAACAAGGCACGTTTATGCGCCTTTTCGCTATCCATAAGCGCCAACATGGGGCGCACAAATAGTGAGTATCCTAGCCCCATTATGCACCTCTCTGTGAAGGGCATCCTTCAAGTCTTGCCCTGTCATGGACTGCAATGTGGACATGAGTGACCCCCGTTGGCCATCTCTAAGAGAGGCGGCCCGTAGATTCTTACGAGAAGAAGGTTGTACTCTTTCAGTACCAACTGAATTTACTAACCATGCTTGGAAACTGGTACAATCAATCTCCGATTTCATTCCTGAAAGAATAAATCTTCCATCTGTGGTAGATGGTGATTTTGAAATCGTGGGCTTTGCTCAATTTGGTGGCGAAGAGCCATCTCTGGAAATTTGCTGGATTCCTGACTGTGGATGGGATGATTTTACTCAACAAGTTTTGGAACTTCTTGAGGCAGGTTATCCAGGATGTTTAGGATGTGGTGGTCCCGGCATAGAAGAAGAGTGGAATGAGAGAGTTCGGAGAAGCGAGTTTTTGTCATGAAAAAATACCACAGATTTTGACAGGTACTATAGTACCTGCTAGAAAACCACCTAAACCGAGGCTTCAAGTATCGTCGGATTTCCCCCGCCGAATCATGCCAGTCGTAATCATAGCTGAGAAGCCAAGTGTGGCGGCTGATATCGCCAAGGTTTTGAATGCAACATCAAAACAGGAAACTCATTGGGAATCTGAGAACATATGGGTTACTTGGGCTGTTGGACACTTACTAGAACTGAAAACCCCCGAAGAATACGACGAATCCTTCAAGAATTGGAGGAAATCAATTGACAAGTTACCCTTTATTCCTGAAGATTTTCAACTAAAACCGATTACAGGTAGAGGAAATAATCGTAAACAGTTAACTGCGATAAAGAAAATGATTTCATCGAAACAATGCACTGAAGTCGTGAATGCTTGTGACGCTGCACGAGAAGGAGAATTAATTTTCAGACGTATTATTGAATATGCAAAGGTAAAATCACCTATGAGTCGCATGTGGTTACAATCACTAACTACAGATGCAATACAATCGGCGTGGGATAATCGTGCAAACTCTTCAGATTATCAAGCCCTCAGAGATGCAGCTGTATCTAGGGCCGAAGCAGATTGGATAATCGGAATGAATGGTTCTAGGGTTGCAGCAACATTTTTGCGAACAAGTCGGAATGACAAAAAATCATTATCACTGGGCAGAGTGCAAACCGCCACATTAGCTCTAATCGTAGATCACGAAATAGATATTCTATCACATAACCCAGAACCATTTTGGGAACTTGGTGCAATGTTTGCAAGTGGAGATGCTACATGGAGTGCACGCTGGGAGCGTACTGGGCACAAAGATGATCCTGCAAATCCAGAATTAAAGGCTCACCGTATAATGGAGAAGTCAGAGAAAGAAATGCTTGAATCAATCTTGGAAAGTGATGGTGATTTCACGGTAACCCAAAACGATAGGAACTCAACTGAAAAACCACCATTAAATTTTGATTTGACAAGTCTACAACGCGAGGCAAATAACATTTGGTCATGGTCAGCAAGACGTACTCTATCCGTAGCTCAAGAGTTGTATGACACTCACAAATTGACTACATATCCAAGAACTGATTCTAGACATTTGCCTGAAGATATGATGGAATCGATTTCAAAGACAATACGTCAATTAGGAGCACAAGATAAACTAAATCCTCACTCAACTCGTTTAGTGGATGATGGATTATCAAATGTGAAGAGGAATTTTGATAATTCCAAGGTTTCAGATCACTTTGCAATTATTCCAACAGGTAAAATTCCTGCTGGCAAACTTAGCGCAGATGCTACAAAATTATACGATTTAATCGCACGGCAATTTTTGGCCTCATTCCACCCAGAATCTGTTTGGAAGGTCGAGAAAAGAATCGCTTCGAAGCAAGGTAATAACTTCATCAAAGAAGCGAGGAGCCTAACTACACCTGGTTGGAGGTCTGTAAGGCCTAAGAATCAAAACCTGCCTGAAGGATGGGGCACATTACCCTCAAATCCAGGACCTGCGACACTAAGTTCCCATGAATTCAAAGAGGAGAAAACCAAACCTTCTGGTCGATTAAAAGAAGCCGGTCTACTAAGATTGATGGAACACGCTGGTAAGAAGATCGAAGATGAAGATTTAGCTGCAGCGATTAAAGGAAAGGGACTAGGGACTCCAGCCACTAGAGCTGAAACTATTGAAAAATTAATTTCACGCGAATTTATTGGAAGAGGCAAAGGCGGTTCATTGAGAGCAACACCTCATGGAATTAAACTGATTGATATTCTCAGGAGAATCCCTGTTGAATGGATTACTTCAGCCGAATTGACCGGAGATATGGAGTCAAAACTCGATGGCGTCCAAAAAGGTACAAATCAAAGAGATTCATACATGGGTGAAATCAAAGACAAAGTGCAGGAAATGGTTGATAAAATTAGAGATCATGACCGAACCGAACTGTATAATTCCGTACCATCAATAGGTACTTGTCCGATCTGTTCTTCTAACATGAGTGAGACTATTTTGTCATATATCTGTAGTAAAAATGAAGGACGAGATAAAGGATGCTCATTTGTAATGTGGAAGGATTCTAGTGGTCGCTGGTTTGACAGAGTAACCGCCGCTCGCTTACTAAATTCAAAAGGTATTGAAAAACTACATGGATTCTTCTCACAAAGCGGTGAAGGATATGAGGTAACGGTTACAATTAGTGATGATGGAAAAGTAGTCATCGCAGGAAGTTCTGCTGAAACTACAAGTTCAGATGATGTGGAATTATGTGCTTGTCCTAAATGTGATCAAGGAACAATTCGTATCGGTGAAAAATCATATGCGTGTGACAATGAAGAATGTACTTTCCGTGGACTGGGTAAGAATATCTGTAAAAGAGATATTTCAGTTGATGAAGCAAAGAAGATTTTGACAGAAGGAAAATCTGATTTGATTGAAGATTTTACATCAAAGCGTGGCAAGCCATTCCCTGCATACCTTGTGGTAGAAGCGAAAAAGGTAGGATTTGAATTCCCACCTAGAGCTCCTCCTGCTGATGCGACTAAATTCCCTATTGTACCAGGCATTGTAGCCATGTGCCCCAAGCACAATATTGGTATTATCGAAACTGAGACTCATTACCAACCTGAAAATAATTCAGCGGGTTGTAAAATCTCAATACTTCGAGAAGTGAGCAAGCGAACTATTACTAGAGAAGAGGCGAAAACTCTTGTTGAAAATAAAAAGATCGGGCCGTTTGAGGATTTCACTTCGAAAGCCGGAAAACCATTCACTGCAACTCTATACATGAAAGGTAACGAAAGTATCGGATATCGCTTCGCCAAGAGATAAGATAGCACAACCTTGACATTAGTGATGCTAGTAGAGCGACCTGATGTACCAAGTTGTCATCATTGGAGCCGGCCCCGTCGGTGGAAGATTGGCAACTGAATTATCCTCTCGTGGTATTTCGACACTAATGGTCGAGGAGCATGCCGAAATCGGAAGACCTTTCCAATGTGCAGGCTTAGTCAACCCCCCTGCAATGGATGCAGTAAACTTACATGAAACAATTCTACAGAATATTGACGGTGCCAAAATTCACTCACCTACTGGAATAATGGTACCGGTTGGCAGAGAGGGGCGGACGAGAACACATGTTGTTTGCCGGAAAAAATTTGACCAAGGCGTTGTTGCTCAAGCGATGTCTGCAGGAGCACATCTTTGGTTACTCTCAAGACCGATTGAGGCTAATGTTTGCAATGATGGTGTCGAGATTAAAATTGAAAGAGAGGGCGAAATAATTGATATCAAATGTAATCTTTTGATTGGAGCTGATGGCGCTCACTCATGGACTAGGCGACACTTCAAATTAGGAAGGCCGAAAGAAATGATGATAGGTTTTCAAGCCGATGTAAGTGGACTAACTGGAGAAGATAATTGGCTAGAGATGTATACTGGTCGAGATGTTGCCCCTGGATTATTTGCATGGGTAATTCCAACAGGAAATAATTCACATCGCATCGGTGTTTGGGCAAGACCTCAAGACCTTAATGGAAGAAGTGTAGAGCAATGCTATGACGCTTTAATCACCCACCCTCTCTGGGAAAATAGATTTGCAGGAATGAAAGAAATTGCAAGATATTGTGGACCGGTTCCATGTGGTGTAATCAAGAAGCCATTCAAAGACCGAGTAATGGTAATTGGAGATGCTGCAGGGATGGCAAAACCAACAACTGGTGGTGGAATTGGACCTGGATTCCGGCAGGTTGAAGCTATTATCGAGAATTTAGTTACTGCATTACAAAAAGACAAATTATCTTCAAGTGATTTATCGACTGTGTGCAAACCATTCAAGTCATTCAGAAAGGAGCAAGACCGTGCTAGAGCCTTACGAGATTTACTGGTAACCATTCCTGATGACGAGGAATTGGATTCGCATTTCAGAATGTTTAATCGTCCTGAAGTATTGGATTTAATTAACTCTGAAGGGGATATTGAACATCCCGTACCATTAGGTATGACTCTCTTGAGAAGAGTGCCAGAATTTAGGAAACTTGCTGTAAGGGCTGGTTTCAAGTTACTATTTGCTTAGGGTTGATTTTTGTGGTTAAGATCAATCATAGAATTCGTTATCCTCCTTTTGAATCTGGAAAGTTGAATGCAGATAAGATTCCAATCGTGGAATATTCTTTCGAAATTGATGGCCCCGTCATCCCATCTTTCCGATTGGGTAATGAAAATTCATGGCTNGTTGANAGAGTCATAGAAGATNAACATGAAATTGATTCTGAATATCATGGTGAAACGCCACAAATNATTGAGAAACAACGNACTGGGTGGTATTTATTACCTCACCCNATACATGCAAAAGCAAGAAGTTTCATCAATACTATAGCTGTAATTTTGTTGATTTGTCTGTTTTATTTAGCCACCACACCAATACAACAATCTCTAGGAATACCAACTTTCGGTACTGGTAAAGTTCGTCTCGGTCTACTCGATTATCCGATACTGGCCGTCGTCATTATTCCATTGATGGTTACACCGATAATTTTGCGCGTTGGAGCCAATCTTGGTGACCTACGTCGCCAAAAATCATTCTTGGCAAATGCACCTCCAAAGCCAAAAATATCCTTAGAGAAAATTCAAAGTGGTTCAGAATTGAAAGGTAAAATTGAATTTTCTGAACCTATGGAAGATTGGGTAGCAATGACAGTTTCTTGGCGTGTTGGAGTTCTGCCTCCTGCAAGACACAAGGTCTTTGCCGCACTTGGAAGAGAGGATGATTCACAACCACCACCCGGCCTTACCACCCCATTACCACATCATTGGGAAAAAGGCCTCGATGATGGAACTGGAATGGGAGAAGATGCTCCAATGCAAAGGCATGATGCACCAGGAGGATTGTTTTTGCGACCAATGAGAATAATGAATTTAGGCTCGAAACAAAAACTTGAATTGAAAGGTGGGAAATTCAAATTAAATAGTCCCGAAGGTGATTGGCCGGGAACGCTATATGGCGACTTACTCCGAATCCATTGGGAATTGATTGTTAATATTGAAAGAGAGAATGATGGACCACTATTATGGGTCGAACCACTGTGCGTTTCACATCATAAAGAAGCCATTGAAAATGAGAACATTGTGATATCTGACGGTAGAACTGAAAGTGACACATTGTAATGAAAGGTTTCATGTGCTTACCCCATAGTGTGTAATCATGGAGAGCAAGACGTTCAGTGCTGTGGTCCTAACTCTAATCATGGTATTATCTGGATGTTTTGGATCTGGTGACAGTGAAATAGAACAAGATGAGCCCATAACTGAAACGATTTCTGCTAATCTATCATTTACCCCTCTTATCGATGCTATTGCATTTGGTGAAATTGTAGTCATTGAAGGCTTGGTGGATATTTCACCTAATGATGCAACTAGAAGTTATGAGTATAATTTCACTACAGTTTGGGGGATGCAAAATGTCGATAGTACATTTACAGATTTAGGAGAAAGCATACGACTGATATTGATACCGGATTCGCCAGGAGAATGGACTGCAAATGTGCGTTTAGACGTTGAGGGAATGAATGATTCGATTACCGAGCAAGTGAAATTTACAATACTTCCTCCTGATGAAGGAGAAACAACTCTTACTATTGAGCCAATATTTGAAATTGAAAACTCACAATTCGTAACCATTGCCGGAAAGGTAACACATTCGAATCCCTCATCATGTAGGGTCAGTATTGGAAATATCCATGAGAATACTACAGTTTATCCAGATGGAACATTTTGGTACACATTTGATGAAAATGAAATTGAGGAATCGTTTGAGGTCTTTATTATGGCTACCTGTGGAGATTTCACCTTTACATCTGATAATCGATGGGTGCAAGTTATTCTAATTGGAGATGACATGGATGGTGATGGTATACCAGATGATGCAGATTCATGCCCTCAAGGGTATGGTGAAGAGGATGGTTGGACATCGAATTTAGAAACCGATATGGATACAGATGGTTGTCATGATTATGAGGAAGATATCGATGATGATAACGATTTAATCGTTGATCTCGATGATGATTGTATCTCTGAAATTGGCTGGTACAGTACTGTTGAAAATGACCATGATAGAGATGGTTGCTCGGATGCGGTTGAGGATGATGATGATGATAATGATGGAATTGTGGATTCCTTTGATTCATGCCCTATTGGTGAAATTGCTTGGTCTCCCAACCAATATACAGATTGGGACGGCGATGGATGCAGAGACCTTAGCGAAGATGATGACGATGATAACGATCAGGTAAATGACTCGGTAGATTCTTGCTGGCGAGGTTTGTCAAACTGGATTAGTAATTCTGAGTTTGACTATGATGGCGATGGTTGTCATGATGCTACTGAAGATGATGATGATGATTCTGATGGAGTAAATGATGTTAACGAAACCGGTGTGATTCTGGATGAATGTCCAAGAACACCACTGGATGCACAAGATGTCGATCAACGAGGCTGTGATGCAACCGAAAGAGATACTGACAATGATGGAATCATGGATTCAGATGATTTCTGTCCAGGAACCCCGGCAGGCAATATTGTCAATTCAATCGGTTGTGCGGACTTGGATGGAGATGGTATCTTTTCGAATGTGGATAATTGTTCAGATACTATGCAAAAGTGGACACCTGATAGTGCTGGTTGTGCAGTTTACCAGTTACCTGTAGCGTGGAAAGAAAATGGTCATGGAGATGGCAGAATGGATACTGTGGCACATTTTTCAGTGCCTACACTCGATGGAACCTGGTCTTTTAGGAATAATTGGAATGGAGATGACGTCTATATTTTCCTTTTCAAGTACACAGATTCCTCTGGTAATGGTAACAACGCAGATTGGTCAAAGAATCCTGGTTCTATGATTCGCCAACTACCAGATAATGCACACCTATTCTACGGCTCCTTCGACAATTCATACCACAATGATATTCTTGGTAGACAAACTGCAGTTCAGAATGCTCTAAACACTGAAGAAGAACTAAAGTGGGAAAATCGCATTCATTACATTGACCAAGACATGTCATCAACAAATGGTGGGTTGGGTGACCTAATCGATAATTGGGGATCCCTATATTATGGAATTGACCGATTCCAAAGAGCTAGAGAAATCGGCTCAATATATGCATGGACCTCTCAAACTAATGACATAACTCATTGGGCATATGAAGCAAGGATGTATAACTATGAATTTACAACTGAAATCCGAGAAACAGACCCTAATGTTCACGCAGTAACCGTAGTAGACCAAACTTGGCACACTGGAGGATGGCAAGGTGGTTATACTTCGACATACCAAAATGTGAGTATTAATCTTCCAAATAACATAACCACATACGATACTCTAGAAGTGTTCCATGAGCATGCATGTGAAGATAGAAGAAACCGATATTCAGATGGTCAAGGTGGGTATGGTGGATGTCATGAATGGGATTATTTGGCATATATGAAAATCTGTGACAGAGATAATGCTAGTATTTGTGGTACTGAATTCATGCGCTGGATTACGACATATGGTAGAGAAGGGCGCTGGTTGACAGATATCACTCCCTACCTATTTATGCTGGAAGAAAATGATGTTAGGACATTCAAATATCAAGGTGCCAATAAGGGAATGATGACAGTCAAACTATTATTCTCGGATTGGAATGTAGGGGAGAGAAGTATCAGTGGTGAACAAGTATTCACTGGTGGACAATTTAAGGGCCAGTACAATAACGAATCTATGTACAAACGCCAGCATAATTTCACTGCACTGAACGATTATTATCATGTGAAAGTAGTCGCTACGATAACAGGACATGGATTCAACCAGGATCAAGCAAATTGTGCTGAATTCTGTGACCATGAACATCACTACTATCTCAATGGTTACCATGCTTATGAGTGGCACCCAATCGTCCACGATAGCCAAGGATGTGAAAAAGAGGTCGATAGAGGAGTTGTAGCAAATCAATACGGTACATGGCCATATGGACGAGCTGGATGGTGCGCTGGCCAAGATGTAAAGCAATGGACTTACGACATCACCGATTGGGTAGACAATTCAACAACAAATAATCTGAAGTACAAGGGATTGTACAATGGTCAGGAATATGTACCACAAGATACGAATGGTGGTAGTCGTGAAATCAGAGCTAACATTTGGTTAGTTTGGTACGCTCAAAACTGAAGTGGCGGAGGGGCTGGCAAATCAGCAAGTTTGATTTCTGGCTCAGGCGTATTGAGCAAATCATAACGAGAATTTCTTCTTTGAGGCAAGAAACCTGCCCTAAGGATTGCATTCTGAAGTTCTGATTCGCTAGCTTCCATCTTTTCGGTTCCTGAAGCAGATACTACATTTTCTTCCATCATTGTCGAGCCTGCATCATCAGCACCACCGAGTAATGCCATCTGAGCAACCGATAGGCCCATTGTTGGCCATGATGCCTGAATATGGTCAATATTGTCAAAGAATAGCCTAGAGATAGCAATATGTCGAAGGTATTCGCTAGGTCCTGCCCCTAATTCGAACTTGTTTTGTCCTCGATTTCGCTTGCCGTAGGTATTGTTTTCCAATTGTACCGGCCAAGCAATGAATGATGTAAATCCATTTTTGTATTCTGCCACACTCTTATCCTGTAAATCTCTGACTCGCCTCATGTGCTCAATTCTATCTGCGATACTTTCACCAAATCCAAACACATTGGTTGCACTTGTAATTAGGCCCAGAGATTGGGCTTCAGACATGACTCTTAGCCAATTGTCAGGTGAACCTTTCTTTGGTGATACATCATTACGCACCTCATCGACAAGCATCTCTGCCCCACCACCTGGTAGGCCATGCAATCCTGCATCCTTGAGGTGGTTTAGTACTTCTATAGTAGAAAGGCCAGTTACATCTGCAATACCTTCTATTTCAATAGGTGAAAAACAATCGAGATCTATCGTTGGATGCAATTCCCTTAGGGATTTTATCAAATTGGTATAATAATCCATTTTTAATTCTGGATTTACTCCTCCTTGCATTAATATTCTTGAACCACCAATTTGCTCTAACTCACTCACTCTTTGACTAATCTCATCTAGGGTTTGAGTATATGTTTCCTCATGGCCTGGAGGCCGGTAAAAAGAACAAAATTGGCAATTTATGGTACAGACATTTGTGTAATTGATATTCCTGTCAATCAAGTATGTCACTTCTTTATCTCCATTAATCTCAATTCGGCGTACATTAGCAGCACGTCGAATTGCATGTAGGGGTGCATCACGATACAATATGACTGCATCCGTTGGTGAAAGGCGATTACCACTGGACATGTGGGATGAAAGGATTTCACTCCAAGACATGTTCTTCACTCAGGCTGTTCCTACAATCGATTCAATATCAACAATCGTTTTCGGGCAATCTCCAGAAAGTACATCTGGTCCATCTTTTGTAATCAGAACATCATCTTCGATTCTAATACCAATATTGGCATATCTTTGCGGACAATCAACATCTGGGCGCCATGCCCCAAAGTAAAGACCAGGTTCAACAGTAATTACCATTCCTTCCTCGAAATTTCTTGTTTCTCCATTAGGTCGGTAAATTCCAACGTCGTGAACATCTAGGCCTAACCAATGTCCAGTATTGTGCATATACCATTTACTGAGTTCACCATCTGGCAAAAGTGCATCTTCTAAAGATTGGTTGATTATCCCCAATTTTATCAATCCTTCAGCCAGAACTCGACGAGCGGTCATGTGAGGTGCATCGTACTTATTGCCAACACGACATTGATCAATCGCAGCCAATTGTGAATCTAGAACCACTTGATAAATTTCAGCCTGCGCATCACTGAACTTACCATTTACTGGCCATGACCTAGTTATGTCAGAAGCATATCCCTTGTACTCACAACCTGCATCGATAAGGAGTACTTCTCCATCATCACAGGTGTCATCATTCACAGTATAGTGTAAGATTGTGGCATTCTCACCACTTCCAATAATGCATGGATATGCTGTTCCTGAGGATTTACAATACTTGAATACGCCTTCGATTATACCTTCTAATTGCCATTCGCCAACTCCAGGTTTGGTGTTAGCCATTGCCTGAATATGGGCTTGGCTTGCAATTTTGGCAGAATGGCGCATAAGATTAATTTCTGCAGAGGATTTTCTCAATCTTAATTCATTTATGATATTCGAAGGATCTACTATACTAACTGGTCCAATTCCAAGTTTTTGGCGGTCTCTAGAATTTGCTTTCATTTCTTGTTCAACCAATTGGTCGACATCTGAATCAATTCCTAATTTAACAAAAACACGAGAGCAACTAACCAGCATTTTAGACAAAATTTCAGTCATATCACCATGTGAATGCGCATTGTCGATTGGCCAATTATTAGTTGCTCCTTCAACTCCTGGTCTGCGCCCTTCCCATATTTCTTTGAGAACATCCTTAGGCTGTACAAATAATGTTGTAACCCACTTTCCATCTTCATTATGAGCACAAAATATCGCATCTGGGTCTTCCCAGCCACAAAGGTACAGCATATCGCTACTTGTTCGGTAGGGATAGTGAACATCGTTTGAACGTCTAGACTCATGTGGCGCCGTTATTATTAACAAATCAGTAGGCCGAAGTTGAGAGAATAATCTCGATTGTCGGGACGAAAATTCGTCGTTACTAATTACAGCTGGCTCATCGCCGATAGCTTGAACAGAGTCCTCCCACATGTATATGCGGTGTAAGGGATGATTTTTCAGTTCTTGCCTTCTAAGACATCGGAGGAATCATCCCATAACTCGGAACCTTTAGCCAATTGTGAATTACTTTCTTGAAGATTTTTACTCTTAGAACTCTCCCACTTAGGCATGACTGAAGATTCGTTTTCACTCACTCTCATCCTTCTAAACATCAGCACAGAAAATGCGATTATCCCAACTATCATGATAATTGCTGTAATATTAATTTCTTGTGTTGAATCATCCGGTTTGGCACTTACAATCAAATACATTTCATGTGTATCTTCAGCTAAATCATCATCTATTACAACAAAGCGTAATTTATACACGTCTTCTTCTAGACCATCAGTGGTATAATTGGGAGAATTCGCAACTAATGTGTCATTTAGATACCATTCATAATTTAAAGTAGACATATCGTTTTCTGTTTCATCTATTTGTGCAAATAATTCTAACTTTTCACCCTCAATTAATTGCCAAGAGTTCGGACTTGTGACATTTGTATCAGCAATTTCCAACTCAACTGTAGGAATTACATTTTCAACCAAGATTATAGCAGTGGTACTAGACATTCTACCAACCGAATCAATTACATCAAGTCGTACAGTGTAACTTCCAGATTGAATCGGAATTAAATTTAGAACCATATCATTGGTTTCTGATGAATTCGCCACACGAATCCCACCATCTGGGTTTGTAATGTACCAAATAGATTGTAGATTATTTCCCCACACTCCATCCTTAGAACCACTTCCGTCAATTAGGATTGAACTACCCTCTTCAGCCTGTTCTGGACAAATCAAAAATGCCTCAGGGTCTGTTTGATCCACGTAGACATTGACATTGACTTGAGGAGACAATCTCAAAAAATTATCTTGTAAATAATATGAAAATTTCCACAGCCCATCGAATAATTCGAACTCCGTTGCATCGATTAAGAAGGAGCCTACACTGTTTTCTAATTCACTTTCCCATGTAACATCAATTTCTGAAGTATGTGTTTCACCCTCACAAGCACCGTTAGGGGCATGGCACCAATTCATTATGACTCGGGAATCAGAGATATTTGAATCAGCAATAATTGCCTTTGCAGAGAGTTGTACAGGTTCATCAACAATTACTGATAAATCATGCATTTGAGAAAGAATTGGGGCATGAGGCCCCTCTCCAATGAAAATTATTCGGTTTAGAAACTCCTTGCCCAATCCATCGGTCTGACTAATCTCAAGCCAACATGTACAACCAAGACCTTGAGTATCAATCGTTATCGACCAAGACCACAGGCCCTCTTCAACAGGAACAACTTCACTGAAGTATTCACCAGATCGTAATACATTCCAAGGAACAACATATGGGTCTGTAACATCGTATAATACCCAATTTGCATTGTCAGCAGGAGGTATAGTTGTAGTTCCATTGATAGTTAATGTATCATTAACCCAAAGACCGTCATCAACATGGCTTTCCAATTCACCACCATTAACTGAGTTAACAGGATTTGCAGATGATAATGGGATTGACATTAACAATAGCGAAGTCAAGATTAAACATGACTTCGAATATTTGTCCATCTATCACTCCTCAAATGCGTTACACAATTGCCCCTGTCCAGGGAAACTATTGATGTCTCTAGGGTTTGTATCCCATTTGTATTCACAATAGTTGATGTGACCATCGCCATCTGTATCTACCATGCGATCTGCATCATCATACGGGTCGAAATTGAAGTAGTACTCCCAACCAGTTGCCATACCGTCATCGTCATGGTCTTGATAGAATACTTCTGGGCCATCATCCCAATCATCACCATCGGTATCGTTAGTGATTGGGTTTGTTCCATTGATGAATTCTTCAAAACTGGTGTAATTTTCTAGATTATCATAGAATAATTTACCATCTGGACTATCTGGGTCGATATGACAATTACTTGATTGTGGGTCCTCATAGGATGGGCAATACTTTGCAATCAATCCTGTTCGATTTAGACCATCATGATCTGGGTCTTCCATACCATCGTCGATTCCATTGCCGTCTGAATCTTTCAAAGATGGGTCCATGACACCACGTGCACCACTAGCTGTGAATGATGCATTGTCAACAAGACCAATGATTAGAGCTTGCTCTGAATATTTGACTTCCCAGCCATCAGGCAACATGTCTCCATCTGTGTCATCATCTACCGGGTTTGTATCCCATCTATCTGGAGCTTCAGCACCATTTGCCAGAGTGTCATTATCGATATCATAAGTATCATCCTTCAGAGAATTTTCCGAAGGGTCAAGAGCCCAACGACCATTACATCCTCCACAGAGAGGATTTGCAGGTACTACGAAATTAGTCATGTTCATTTCATGAATTTCATACATCTTTTCAAGAATGAATCCACCTAGCCAATTTTTCCACATGTAACCACCTGAATCAAGACCGCATTCGATCATTGAGTCACAACCAGGTGGCAACCATAGGTCGGTAGCAACCCAAAGTGAGTGTGATTTAGTATTGTCTTCAACAGATTCAACCTGCATTTCCCATCCATCTAACATTCCATCTTCGTCGGTATCATTGATTAGTGGATGTGTTGGATTTTGGAACGGTCTAGGAACGAATAGTACCTCATGACCATCCATCAAGCCATCATCATCAGTATCTGAATTATTTGCATGGGTAATGAAGCTATCCTGTCCCGCAATAACTTCTTCCCCATCTTCTAATCCATCATTATCAGTATCATACATACATGGGCTAGTGAAGTATTCTTCACCATACCAAGTGAATCCATTCAGAGCCTCTGCTTGGTCACCTAATCCATCACCATCGGTATCTGCATTAGATGCATTGGAACCTGTGTCACAGACATCATTGAACTCTTTGAAATCTGAAAGGCCGTCTTCATCTGTATCCCATAGACCTGGATCTGAAGTTACGTGAGTATGTTGAACACCACGATTAACTACTAATATTTCCCAACCGATAACTTCGATTCCATCTTTCAATCCATCACCATCAGTATCTGGGTTAAGTGGGTCTGTAGAGCGTCCATCGATAATTCCGTCACCATCAGAATCTCTAGCATTGTATTCCATCAAATTGGTGAACATTTCATCCAATTCAACAATTTCAACCCAAACATCTAGTCTGCTTTCGATTGTATCTCCAACTTCAACATTGATTGAGTAAACATAGCCTTCCACTGGAGCAACTAGAGCAATCACTTGTTGGTTACCACCTGAAAGTGTAATACGTGCTCTTGCAACTGTTTCATTAGCGCTAACCCAATCATCTAATTCAACATCAATACCAACAACGAGTGCAACATTCTCTAAGGTAGAGAAGGTAACACTGCCATCGCCATCAGCATCATAGCCGTCACGGTCAGAATCAAGGTCGCCGTTTGAACCATCCCTTGGGTCTAGCCCGTTGGTTGCTTCCCAACCATCAGGCATTCCATCTTCATCGGTATCTGCATGCCATGGGGATGTGAATTTTTCTTCACCAAAGGCTAGAGCAACTTGGTACTCTTCGATATTATTCATACCATCTTCGTCCCAGTCACCATAGCCATCTGAGTTGTTAGCAGGGTCGAGTAGTTGTGATGCTGCAATAGAAGTTCCTGAATCTGGATGCTCCATGACGTTTGCAAAGCAGAATTCGAAACCATCAGGCATTCCATCGCCATCTGTATCCCAATCTGATGGACCATTCAACATTCCATCCCCGTCCATATCTTCTTTGAACCAAGAGAGGCCGTTCTCTAATGCATTAGATGCAAAGGGTGCTACTCTGTTAACTGGGTCAAGAAGAGGAAGTCCACAGTTTTGTCCTGTTGCTTTCATAACCATAATTGTCGAGTTAGAAATCTCGTGAATATCATCTAGTAAATCGCCATCTGAGTCAGCCTTGGTAGGATCGGTCCCATACTCTTCTTCTTCAAGATTAAACAAAGCATCAGAGTCAGAATCTAAAACCTGATCACAAGAATGCTGTCCAGCCCCATTGGCTAAATCATCCCAATCAGCAATACCATTTTCTCCATTGAAGTGGTCCTCTAGAGTTTCCACCATTGCATCGCTTAATTCAACACAATCCCAATTACCAGAAAGTGGGTCGAATAGTGTGTAATTTCCAGCAGGATGGTTTACAACTCTCTTGTAGGTTACTTCCCACTTATCGTTTAGACCATCACCATCGGTATCTGCAAGACGAGGGTTAGTACCTTCTAGAACTTCTACCGAATTGATTAGACCATCTCGATCAGGGTCACCCTTAGGCCCGTCATCAGGGTCTGGCCAAGAGTCTTCTTCTTCCTGCTCTTCAGCTCCATCAGAGTTAGCTTCACTCGGATCGTTATCCGCATCATCGGATTCACCATTATCGAGTGGATTCAAACCATTCTCTACTTCCCAGCCGTCCGACATCGTATCCTTGTCGGTATCCGGGTCGAGAGGGTCTGTTCCATATTGTGCTTCAATAGCGTCAGGTAATCCGTCACCATCAGAGTCTTTTGATTCACCAGTGTTGGAGCCTTCTCCAATCAAATCATCTTCTGCTGCTGTATCGAAATCACCGATTCCATCACTGGTTTGGAAGAAGCCAGTAGCCCCTACAAATAATGACCCGAAAATTAGAGTCGATACAATTGCTACGTAAGCCATTTGATTGTGTGACATTGTCATAATGATAGTCTCCGCACACTAATGCATCTTACTCCACTACAGTTCTACAAATAAACCTTCACGGTGAATGATTTGCATTTTAATCGGAAAAATAGGCAAAATTAAGACATTTCATACCTACTTTGCAAAGAAATTTTGGTACCTTTCTCATCTATTTCCAGACCCACTTTTACAGGTCTTCCTTCGCATCGAGTCCAAGCACCTGCAAGGAAGCCAACTGTCAATGACGGGATTGAAACTTCGTTAAATCTCAGTTCGATTCCACCATTTGAATCAAGTGAAACTACAGAGATTGGAGTTGAAAGACCCATTGGTGCAAAAAATCCTTTGCAACTTTCTATCCAACCATCTGCATCTGCAGCCAAAAATATCTCCTTTCCGGCGATGAATAATTTCTTGCTAGCGATGGCCATTGATAGGAATCCTTCATCGACAACTGGCCATGAATTTCTCTCATCTTCATCGACATTAGCAGTTATTCCA
Source organism: Methanobacteriota archaeon (assembly GCA_002689345.1). GTDB lineage: Archaea > Thermoplasmatota > Poseidoniia > Poseidoniales > Poseidoniaceae > MGIIa-K1. The sequence continues at coordinate 28,574 of NZFU01000061.1, forward strand.
GCGCAAGATTCTTGCAATCTCCTAAACAATCCACTAGGTATAAGGTGATGTGATAAACCATCGATTCTCCATTCATTCTCCACTTCGATTTGGTAGGGTAAACCTGTTTCGTAAATATTACCGGATGGATTAGAAGCTGTAACTGGATAATTCGATACATCCAAATTCAATAAACATGATTCTGAAGACTTCTCTTCCCAACGCATTCTGTAGCGTTTTGAATTGATTCTTTCAATATCGGCCTGAAGGATGCCCGCAAAAATTGGAGTCAATCCTGTGCTATCAAAACCAGGTGGGTTGAGTGACGGATTACCCCATCCATGTGTTCGCCAGCGCTGAGTTAATGCCTGAGCGATTTTTTTCTTTTTGAAGAAACCTGAATAATCTAGAACTTCAGAATTCAATAGCCATTCTTCTTCGTCACATGCTGCATTAGCGAGTCGCCTACCCATCGGAGCATCAATTGTTTCCTCAAATATTCTCCACCAAGAATCCAATCCATCTGCTCGCCATCGTATCCAACTATTACCTTGTGAATCAAGAATTAGCCCATTTCTGACGGTAAAACTTGATTCCAATTCAGCCATTAATGTCCTATCAAGAAGATTTTGCGCTTCATCGATTAAGGGCATATAGATCACATTGGATATCCAGATACATTTTCTTCATTGAAACAATAGCGAATAATTTGGTAATCAGATTTGAAATCGCGAACATCATTTTTGACATTCGATGGATCCTCGTTTTCGAGTAATACTCTAGCATAAAATCTTGCAACATCAGTCATTTCATCAACACCCATTCCGACCCGAGTCAATTCCTGCACACCAAGCCTTAATCCAGATGGAGTCATCGCTTTCGTATCTCCTGGAAGCATATTCATATTGGTAATAATACCTGCTTGTTCTAACAGATCTGCGGCTTTTGCACCTGCACCAGAATCCAAACCTCCATGACGTGTAAGGACCTGATGAGAAGCAGTATATCCACGCGATTCTGCTAATACATCGAACCCTTCTGCCGCTAAAGCAGCCCCAAATGCCTGAGCATTAGCGACTGTGTTTTTTGATAGATCTTCACCGTATTCTAAGAATTCAGCTAAGGCCACAACTTTTCCTGCTACATGGTGTAAATGATATGAAGAACAGGTTCCTGGAAATACTGCATTATTCAATCGACGTTGAAACTTTTCATCTTCACTAGATGAGAGGATAAAACCGCCTTGGGGTCCAGGGAATGTCTTGTGAGATGAGCCAGTCATTACATCCGCACCCTCGTGTAATGGGTCTTGGAAGCAACCTCCTGCGATCAATCCTAAGACGTGTGCACCATCATACATCACGGTAGAACCAACCTCATGTGCAGCATCTGCTAATTCCTTTAGAGGTGTTGGGAAAAGGAAAACAGATTGGCCAAATAGAGCGATTTTTGGAGCGACTTCACGAATCAATTTGGCGGAGGCGTCAATATCGGGCTCCATCCTTTCTTCGTCCCATGGGTATGTTGAGAGATTGAGATCTCTCAAACCAACCGCTCCCATACGAGCATGAGAAATATGGCCTCCATCAGCTGTTGATACAGCAGTAATGGAGTCGCCCGGCTTTGAAAGGGCTTTCAATGCTGCAATGTTTGAAACTGTTCCACTCGTAGATTGAATATTTGCAAATGGTATATCAAATAATTTCTTTGCAAGACTTAGTCCAAGTTCTTCGATTGTGTCGAAACCTCCACAACCCTGGTAATATCTCTTGAAAGGTAGACCTTCTGCATATCGACCATGTAAATCGCTCGATACAATTTTTTGTACCATTGGAGATACAATATTTTCACTTGCAATCATCCCTAATCCTTCACGATATAACGTGCCACTATCGGAAACTGCATCCATAACAACTTGCGCATGATTCAGATTTTCTGGACTTGCTTGCCAATCGCCTCTTGACTCAGTCATGTATCTTGCCCTTCACATACGGCCTTTGACCCTTTGGAATCAAAATATACGAAAATGTCTCAACTTGGTCGTCTAGGACCGGAGTTTCTAGTGGCTCTGGATTGCTTTTCAGAACGAATTGTATTGTGAGGTATGCCTTTCCGAGTTAGGTCGCTAGACATTATGTTTGACTTACTTCTTGAACGACCTGTAGGTTTAGCAGCCCGACCTAATTTTCTCTGAACAAACTGAGCCCTACCTCGATAGGCTACAGGTCCAACTAATCTCTCCATCGCTGGTATGTCAGAGCCTTCTTCTTTGGGCCTTTTTAGCCACCAACCTGGAGTTAGGTTTTGCATTCTTGCATCCCTTTCTCGCTTCATTGAATTTGCCCTACGTGCTAGTTTGGGCCTAACAGCCCTCTCGCTTTCTTTGGGAACAAGAGTGGTCATCCAACCAGGGAACCCAATATCATATACGATTCCATTGATTGTCAACAGCATTCCAGATAATAACAAATGTGTACCAACTGGAAGTTCATTTCGATGCAAATTAATTTTGTGACGCTTAATTCTCTTTGCATATGCCACCATAGCCTTTTGGTCACGGTGCCGAATAACCCTTGATTGCTGTTTATTGAAACGGCGTCCACCTTGATGTATGAAAATTAAACCGATAGTTATTGCAATACCTTCCAGCATTCCTATTTCTCCCGTGGCATAAATTCCAACCATTAGCCATAATGGAGTCAATATTCCCCAATTAACTATTTGAGAAATTATTCCGGAAGTAAACCTAGGAGTCATTTTTCGCTCTACTGCACTAGATGCTGCAATCATAATATTGGCATTAAGAGCCTCATCTACTCCGCTCTTTAGCATCAATGCAGCTACTGGGTTAACCGGAGCATCATCAATCCATCTTCTCGAGCGTTTGGTTGCAGGTTTTGTCAATGCAACCTCGAGCAGATCGTCGGTATCATCTGTCTTAGGCCTACCCATAATATTGGCTAATGCCTGAACTCTAGGGTCGTATGGATCCGATTCTTCGAGTTCGGTGAGTACACTCAATGCACTATGCCATTCGCCTTTATCTACTAAGCAAAGTGCTGCTGCAATCCTTGGTTTTGCCATCAATGGATTTTCTCTAACCATCCTAAGTGCAATGTCTAAGGCTTCCTTGTGGCGGTTCTGTGCCCTAAGTAATGCTATGTGGGATAGTTTTGCACTTACAGTAATACTGTCCTTGTGCAATGCACTTTCATCGGGCTGTGGACTCCATGAACGCATCATCCGCATCAAATCATTTAGATGATCGATACATGGATTATTCTCCCAATCCCAGAGGTCATCTTCGTCGACCGAACCATTCCATGGGTCGAACCATTCACAGATGAAAGCCATTAATTCAGGCTCATCGTAACCTTCCGGCTGCTGTAAGTTATGCAATGCTTCTCTTGCAGCGTCTAATCTTCTACAAGCGATGTGACCTGCAGCAATAACCATTCTAGCCTCATCATTATCTCCACCCGCTTGGGCAAGGACTTTCTTTCCTTCCTCAATAGCAGCTGGCCATAAACCTCGAACTGCCATTTCAACCATCCTAGCACGGCTTTTGGCCATCCTTACTATTGCTTCATCTTCACCGATGGAGCGATTCTGAAATCTCAATAGAGCATCTACATCATTCTTTAATGCAGCCTCATCAATTAAATCGAACATCCAATTACCACCACCACTCATGATGGCACCTTCTCTGCGTTGATCTGGATTCAAATCGAACTTCAAATTACGCAATAAATTGAATTTTGAAACAGATAGTACCCAAGCCATTAGGAAAATAGTTTGGCCCACTGCAATAAAAATCCAGGTTACAAGTAATCGATTTTTCTCATCAAAACCATTACTTTCGAACCATTCAATAAACGGCATTAAATCGCCAAATTCCTTGTAGCAAACCAAAATTAAGAGCAATGCGGTATAGCCGCTAAATCCTGCAAATGCAAAGTACAGAACTCTTGCTTGTGCATTATCTTCTGAACGGATTTCACGAGGTGTTGCAAGCATAACACCACCTAGGCCGCCGAAGGATTGTCCTCCAAGGAATAAGTTTCGAATGAGTTCGAAAATGAAAGCAAGACCTACAATAGCAATGTTTAGAGACAAATATGCAGCCAATATTTCTGGTAAACTTTTCAACGCTTCCCATTCTGCTAGCAATGGATTTTCTTGGATTTGAAGATAGACTTGATGGCCCAAAATCCCACCGTAATTGAGAATTTCTTGCGCATTATCAGGATTTTTTATCATGATAAAAGCAACCGTAACTATGCCATTGATTGCGGTAAATGGCATTGTTAGTAGGAATAAAATCAGAATAAATGCGAATGCACGTCCAACGAAACCTAATTTTTTTGCATCGATAGGATTAGGTTTCCCAAGCCATGTTCGGAATTTTCCTATCATCAGCATATTCCAAGATGCACCCATAATTCGGCCATAGGCCAGAATTGTAGGACCCATGAAAACCAATCCTGCAATTGCATAAGCCAGTGGCTTTTGTGAATCATTTAGTTCGGGATACAAAAACAAGTACGAAGCAATTGATACTAGGAATAGTCCGATCAATGTTCCTGAACGCCTCAATAATACTCTGATTTTTTTTGTTCTACCAATACCTAACCTGCGACCGACTAATTGACCATTCAAAGATTCCCAAGGGGAGATAACAATTGGAATCAAAACGAGAAGACCCATGAGTACTAAATTAGGCAGATAGTAAACATCAGGCTCAAACATTAATTCAGCAATTAAGAGCAGAACTCCGGTCATTGCCATCATGTAAAGAGCAATCCCAAAGCCAACATTTGGTAATTGTAATAGTTTTTTTACCCCACCTCGCCCCTTGGTCAAACTATGAACTTCATACAACCCATCATCTATTTCGAACCCTACTTGTAATCCAGATAATTGTGTTGGAATCATCCATTTCCATAAAACCACGGCTGTCGTAAATGCGATGAGGAATGGTATCAAATGTGACCATGAAAGGTCAGTTGGGTTTTCAATTGAGCCTGCGCTAGCAATTGGCGTTAAAACCAAGCAAACAAAGCAAGCAACCAACCAACGCCTCATCAACCATGCCTACGGCATGGACTTCATCACTTCTTCGCAAGCCTGTTACGCAATAAAAATGCCTCAATTCGATCAAATGCAGTATTCAGTGTCGCTTCATCAGCCAAAAATACGATTCTAATATGCCCAGAACCCATATCCGGAGAAAATCCACTGCCATGGACCACCAATACATGCTCCTCATGCAATAATTTCAGTACGAATTCCTTGTCATTGGCAGCCCAATTTTCATCGGTTAATCGAACGAACATGTAGAAGGCACCTCCTGGGTCTTCAACTTCTAAGCCATCTATTGAAGCAATTCGCTCTAGACACAAATTGCGTCGAGCCATAACTTTGGATGTATATTCATCCATCCAAGAACGATCTTCAACTAATCCCGACAAATATCCCAGTTGAGCAGGAGTACTTGCACAAAGTCTTGAACGTAAAAGTCGTTCAATTCCATCACGAACATCCAACATCACATTGGAGGGGTCGTGGATTGCTAGGTAGCCTATTCTCCATCCCGGAGCATAATAGACCTTGGAGACTCCATTTAATGAGAAAACAGGAACATCGGTTGAACGAGATGCTACAGAAACCTGTCTTCCGCTGAAATCTAGACCATCATAAATCTCGTCGGCCACTATCATACAATTTGGCCATTTTCTAGCAATTTCTAGGAGTTTATCTATTTCTTCAGAACCGGCTACATTACCGGTTGGATTATTCGGGTTGATAAGCACTAAAAGACGTACATCTGAGTCCATTTTTGATTCGATGTCATCTAAGTCAATCGCCCATCCATCATCAGATTTGAGGGCATATTCAATAGTAGTAGCACCATACATTTGAGGATATGCCATATATGGTGGATAATGAGGGCCAGGAGCTAGAACCTTTGTTCCTTCTTCTAGTGTTGCAGCAAAAATAATTTGCAAGGCCTCGGTAACCCCATGACAAACATAGACATCATCAGATGTGCAATCCCAGCCTTTACTGCATTCATCAGCAGCAATCGCATCTCGAAGTTTTGCTAGGCCATATGATGGTGAATAACCATTATTTCCAGATGCCAATCCTTCACGGTATGCTTCAACCATATGCTGAGGTGTAGGTAATCCGGGATATGCAATTGGATCACCAATATTTAATTTGATTATTTCATGACCTTCAGACTCTAATTTTGTAGCAGGAACTACAACATCGCGAATAGCATATTCAATTGTTGAGGCACGAGCAGATACCGGAATCACTTCATCCCACCCATCCTACAAATTTCGTCATACTGCTCTCTCGATACCGGTTGTACCGATAGACGTTGACCTCTCTGAACAAGAGGCATTCCTTCTAGGGCTGGGTTCGCTTTGATATCTACCAAACTAACCATTTCTAATTCTTGAATTGGTTCGATATCTACCATCATCCATCTTGGATTATCAGGAGTTGATTTCTCATCGAAATATTTGCTATCACTATCCCATGAAGTATGGTCAGGATATCCTTCACGGCAGACGCGAGCAATTCCTGCAACATGCGGAGGCTTGGTATTGGAATGGTAGAAAAGTACCATATCACCCATTTTCAAATCGTCACGCATCATGTTTCTTGCCTGATAATTTCTCACGCCATCCCAATGGGTAGACCCATCTGCTACCAACTGCGAAAAGGGATAGACATCGGGCTCGGACTTCATCAACCAGTATCGCACCATATGCACTCGTCAGGGTGGCATCCCTTAGAGTTCACCATGCTTCGCCATGGTCTGGAATAAGAGTTGCATCGACAGAATCTATGTCGCCGCGTATTGCGACACGTCCTAATCCTAATTTTCGTGCCATAGAACTCGCCCCGCCTGTAGAGCCGATTCCTAATTCCTCTAACAGAACGAAAATTGCAGGTAATAGTATCAATGCACTAGCTGCTGCAATCCATAGCAAGATAATGATTACAGTGATGAACGGTTGAATTTCAGGTATCGGTATTTGATAGGCAGTAATCATACCCAATGTAGTAACTGTTGCAGCTTCAAACAAAGACATACCAGTACTAACTGTAGATGCACGAATCGCTTCGATACCCCCTCCTAATTCGCGTATACGGTTGGCTATGTGTATTGAGAAGTCAACACCGACACCGACAAGAATTGAACCAATCATGACCGTTACAAGAGATAAAGAAACATCCAACTGCCACATTACAAGCCATTGGAGAGCAACAGTTGCTATAACCGGAGCAGTGGTCCATAATGAGAATCTTATGTCCTTGAAAACTATCGCCAAAGTCATCAACGTTAAGGCCACAGCAAATCCAAGTGATGACCACTGACTTCCGACAATTAATTCGTTAACAGCGATTGCAGTGGCTGCAACACCAGTTAGTTCTCCTGCGTTAATGTTACCTTCATACTCACGAGATGTGAATTCATTCACCTGATCGACTGCAACCGTAGTTTCTGCGACCGGAACGAATGGCATATCGACATAAATCAAGTTGCGACTATAATCATCTGAAAGGAACAAACCTCTAGTTTCATCGGTCAAACTCGAATAGAAAACATTGAGCAGGAAACGCTCTGCTCTTACATTTTCAACGCCATTTCTCCTTGGCTCAGTCAATACATCCCAGTAAGTAACGTCATTGTCAAAATTACGATTCAAATATGGCTCCAATGCATCCTTCAAATCTTGTGGAACCAATGGATTGTCTGTAATATTCCATAACGGAGTCCCACTCGCATTAAATCCAAGTCCAACCGATTTCATCAAGAACACAATACTTACTGCATTTGTTGCTGAAATATTATTCAAATTGTCCTCCAATTTTGATAGACCCAGCAATTTCTCTACGGGTTCACCGTCTTCAAATGGAGCATTACCTGAAATGTCTCCTTCGATAAGAATCATTCCAACTTGACCTGCATTGAAATCTGCGGAATACTGTTTCATGGTAACTACAGAAGGTTCGTCCTCAGGTGCCATTCCAAGAAGATCAATATTCTCTTCGACATTTTCCTGGCCCCAGAATCCGGAAATAAATATCATAACTAAAAATACAGCAATTACTGCCTTCGACCACTTGATAGGAACATTGACAACCTTTTCAAAAATAGGCAGCGGCGGATGCTTTGGCTTTCTTAAATCCAGTAATAATGTTAAATTTGGAACCATTGCCATTGTCAAAAAATAGACGATTATAATTCCACCAGATAGTGCAATCCCAACCGTCTCAATAGGTTTCATTGGAGTGAAAGTAAGTGAAATAAATCCGATTACAGTTGTTACTGCTGACAAGAAAACAGCCCTGCCTGTAGATGCTAATGATTGACGAATTTTTTCATCTTTAGTACCTGTCTCTTCGGCATAACGATTGGTTATATGTAACCCATAAGACACACCTAGAGCCAATAGAATAGGACCTACGATAATTACTGTCATCGTAACTTCATAACCTGTATATCCCATTAATCCTAATGTCCAGAATACCGAACACAGCGTAGGTAGACCTGCAATTACTACTACCTTAAATCCTTGAATTGGCCTCCATGAACCCGTTTGCAAAAAGTCCGAGTGGAATACGAATAAACCAATTGCAACCAATACGATAGCTAGAGGGAATATTTGCCAGAACAATTTGAATGAGAATTCTGTAACAGCATTTGTAATTGGAACTGGTCCAGTAAGTGTCATAGTAATCCCGAGTTCTTCCCAATCACAGGTATCCACTCCGTCTGGCTCACCATTGTCATTGTAAACACAAGGGCGTTCTTGCTTTGAGATATTATCGAGTAGTTCTTGTGTTTGGTCAATAACCTCTTTTGCAGATTTAGTTTCATCAACTGCAATAATGATTACAGCTTTGTCTAGGTTTCCGTCATTATCTGTATCTCTTGCAAGTTTATCTAAACCAGGTGAAGGAGTGCCGTTATCTTCATACATCTCATCAACGATTGTGTCAATCCTAAATTGATTTGGAATTTCATAGGAGCCCAAGAGAGGGTCGAATACACCTAGAGTGTCCTTGAGAGCATCCCCCACGTCTTTAGCAATACAATCATCCGCATTTGCAGGACAAGCCTCAGCAGCAACTTGATCGATTAACGCATGCTCTACTCTAGCCATGCTTGAATTGACTTCTTTAATCACTGTAGAAAGTGAGAGAGCATAAATAACGTCATCAGTGGGATCAGATAATCTTGGGTTCAATTCTGTTTCAACATAAGACATCTCTTGTAAAATACGTCTATCATCTATGGCTGATTTATTTGATTCAATGTAAATAATCATTACATTTGTTGACCAATTTTTCTCTACTTCCTTAATACTTTCAAGAACTGGTGAACCTTCTGGTAAGTAAACGTCCAATGAACCATTTACATTCAATGAAGGTTCATCTCCTGGCTTAATGGAAGTACCATCGACGAAACCAGAATGGTAAGCGAAGAAAGTTGAGGCCAATAAACAGGCGAGTACCATGAAAATCGGGAATTTGGTTAATATTCCAGTAGCGCCATGCTTTTGCCATTCCCTTTGGAGGGACTTAGGTGCATCAAGGACAGCATCTAATGCCCTTCGAGCATCCCATTCTTTTACACGACCTGACAACTTTTCTTGGCCGTGACCAAGTATTCGGGACAGCCGATTCTGCAGCGGCAAAGAGTCGTCTTCAGACTTCGAATCATCTTTAGCCATATTGCCCCCCTAATTACCCGTCAGGCTAAGACCATTTGAAAGCATACCTATCTTCGATTCAGATAATGGCCTTCCAATCACTTCAAAGGTAAAACCATCGACGGCCAGACGGACCTGCGAGGATGACGCACGCAGGGCCGGTGAGCAAGATGCCCGCTCCAAGATTAAACGATAAGCGCTGGTCAATCGACCTAGAGAAGAGAATTCAGAGTGAACACTATGCAGATGAGGCTGCATATTCAAAGCGCTACGGGTTTAATCCAGATTCTGGAAAAGAGATTTTCGTAATCGACACTCCGCCTCCTTATCCAAGTGGAACTTGGCATATTGGGGCTGTAGCGCAGTACAGCATGATCGACGTCATTGCTCGTTCCCAAAGATTGCTTGGTAAAGAAGTGAAATTCCCTTGGGGTGTAGATCGAAACGGAATAAATGTTGAGTTTACAGTTGAGAAGAACACTGGCAAGAAAATGAAAACATATGACCGAGCAGAGTTTTTGCAATTGTGTAAACAAACTATTGAAGAATTTACTCAATCAATGCGTAATACTGCAAGAAGAGTTGGTCTCTCGATGGATTTTGCAAATGAGTATTTGACTGATTCACCAAACTATCGGATGGTTACTCAAACTATCTTTACTGAATTATTCAAGCGTGGAGCTATTGTCGAAGATTTACGACCTAATATCTACGACCCTGTAGAAGGTACAACAATTGCAGATGCAGAAGTAGAAAGATTACAACGTAAAACAAAGCTAGTTGATGTTATTTGGAAGACCGAAGATGGTGAAGAAATGATAATTTCAACAACAAGGCCAGAATTAATCTGTGCTTGTGGTATTGTAGTTGTACACCCTGACGACAAAAGATATGCTCACCTTATTGGCAAGAAAGCTATGCTTCCAATTCCAGTTGAAGGACGAGAAATTAGTGTGGAAATTTCCACACACCCTTCAGTAAAAAGTGAATTTGGTTCTGGTATTTTGATGGTCTGTTCATTCGGTGACCAAAATGACGTCGCTGTATTCAGAGAATTGGGACTTAGCCCCTTCCAAGCGATTGACCTAGACGGTTGTATGACTGAAATTGCAGGACCATATGCTGGAATGAAAGTTTCAGAGGCTAGAAAATCTGTAATTGAATATCTTGAAGGAGAAAATAAAATTCACCAAATTGTTGAGAAAGAGCAAGAAGTTCCGGTATCTGAACGTGGGAAAAACCCAGTTGAAATAATTTTACTCAAAGAATGGTATGTTAGGCAAACTCACATCCAAGATAGAATCAGTGAATTGGCAGAGGAAATAGAATTCCATCCGCCAAGAAATAAACAATTCCTACTCGATTGGATGGAGAATATCTCTATTGATTGGCCGATAAGTCGCAGGAGATGGTACCATACAGAAATTCCAATTTGGTATGCAGACAATGGCACCAAGGTAATTTGTGCTCCATCTGGAGTTTATGTTCAACCATGGTGTCAATCTCCTCCTGATGAAAGTGAAGTACTAGACCGTGAAACTCGTGAAGTTCTAGGCAAGTACAGTGACATGAAAGAGGAATTGGGAGAAGTTATTGGTGAAGAAAAGGTGTTTGATACTTGGATGGATTCAAGTAACTCAAACCTATTTGTTTCTGGATACCTAAATGACATGGATACTTTTGAGAAAGCATTCCCAACCGCAATTAGACCTCAAGGAAAGGAAATTGTTCGCACCTGGTTGTACTACACACTACTCAAGAGTGCATTATTACTCGACAAACCTGGTTTCAAACATGTTTGGATCGATGGATTAGGAATGGACCCATGGGGTCGTAAAATGTCTAAATCATTAGGCAACGGTATTGATGCAGATAGTGTTCTAGAATGTGGTGCTGGGGGAAGAACTGGCTCTTGGAGAGTTAAGGGACCTGAAAAGAGCGTTCAGTTAAGAGCTAACAAAATCGGGTCAGAATGTTTCCGTTTGTGGAAGGCATGTGATGCTCAAGTTGGTGATGATTTCCATATCAACCCTGAAGAGATTGAGGCAAAATACTTCGGAGTACTAACCAAGTTGTTCAATGTAGCAAGATTTGCAAGTCAGTTCGATGTACCTGAGGACCTAGACTCTATACCTTCAGATCTATCTGTTGAAGATAGATGGATATTAGCGGAATTTGCTACCTCGATGAATAAGGTCGAAAATGCATGGAAAAATCTTGACATATATACTGCTACACAAGCACTGAAGACATTCGGAACAGGAATACTGCCTAGTCATTGGTTAGAGATGTCAAAGTCGCGATTATATGATGGAGATGTCAATGCTGCTTGGACAATTCACAGAATTGTTAGAGATTTGATGTCAGCATTATCACCAGTATGTCCATTCTTTACCCACCATATCTCTGATACATTGTATGGTGAAAGTGCAGTCGATGTACGTATTTTCCCACAAAGAACTCCTGAAGATGATTCACTACGAGCATTGACCAATGCAATCGAAGAGTTCAATGGAGCAACATGGAAGGCTAAGAAGGATTCTGGACTTTCACTGAATACTCCAATCGAGGGTATTGTCGTGCCTGATGAATTGAATGAATTCACTTCAATTCTGACACAGATGCATAAGCTTGAGTGATTATTCTTCCTCGAATTCCAAGGTAGATTGTCGTGTATCTGGCATCTCTAAATTGCCTAAGCGAAAGCCAACCAATCTAATAGGACGCTCCAATTCTACATTCTCAGCAAACAATCCATGTGCTAAACGCATGAATACTGATTCATCATCCATCGCAACTGGTATTGAGCGGCCATGAGTATGAGTCTCAAATCCTTGATAGCGTATTTTTACTTCACCTAGCCTTCCCGACACCCCCATATCTTTGGCTCGTTTCATAACTTTTGTAACCAAAAGTGTTAGTTGATTAATGACTGACTGGTAATCGATTTTGTCGGTTTCAAAAGTGTGTTCTTTGCCAACAGATTTTCTACTACGCAATGGACTGATATCATCGCTAGTCTCACCATCTATCACCCTTACAATCCATGAGGCGAATCTCTCGGAAGTAAATCGAGCTAGAGCAATTTCGCCATTTTCAGATGCATCCGACATAGTTGTGATTCCCCATTCTGCTAATCTTGTCGCAGTTTTTGGACCGATTCCAGGGACTTCTCTAACCGGTCTTCCTTCAAAGAAGGAGTTTATTTCATCGGGAAGTGTTCGATGAATTCCTGCTGGCTTATTCTCTTCACTTCCCATCTTTGCTAGGATTCTAGTCGAGCCGATTCCAAATGATGATGAAAGGCCTAATTGTTCCATAATTTCAGACTGTAATTCTCTTGTCAAGGCTAATGCTTTATCCCAGTCACCATCACAGTATTCGGTTACATCAAGATACGCTTCATCGATACTTGCCTGTTCGAATTTATCAGCATACTGCGAAAGAATAGCCATGACTTTTCGGCTTGCCCTAGAATATAATCCTCTAGTTGATTTGAGATAGTGTCCTGTACCTTGAGGTGGCCCTGGACAACGCCGCCAAGCCTCCCCGATTGGCATTGCAGAACGAATGCCATATTTTCGAGCTGCATAATTGCAAGTTGAAACAATCCCTCTACCTTTTCCACCTTTAGGATCTGAGCCTAAAATAAGTGGTACATCCGGGTCTAAATTGTGGTGCAAAGTTTCTACTGCAGCAAAAAAAGCATCAAGGTCACAGTGGATTAGTATCCTTGACGCCATGTTAGTATTGCATAGTCGGAGGTTTTTGAAGAACGCGAAACCCATGCCTTGATGAAGAAGTATTGAGTGACACTTACCATGGACCCGGTCAAGTCAATACTCACTGCAGTAGTCGGCTTGCTAATTTTAGCATCGCTAATCGGTTATTCTGGAGAGAATATTATCGATGATGTACCTGCACCTAGTGCAGAATTTTGTGGAGTGACTAAGGACTCATATTCAGATGTACCAGGATCTGGTGCTATGTTAGATATTGAAGTTGAAGTTTCTTGGGACAACAGTTCAGTGTGGATAGGAATAATTGATGTTGAAACTTATGACTCCCTAGAGAAATTAGGTGGTAATGAGAACGGCGACCTTGTATCATGTACGTCGAAAGAAGATATCAAATTCGTAGCAGGAGGTCCTGATTCGGGCAGTGATTCTCAATTCGAATGGATTCCTGATGGTGAAGAATTTCACATCATGATTGGCCCAATGGATGAAGCCGATGATGATGATGATGAAGATGATGACAGTCCATTCCCTCCTCCGTTTGAAAATGATTACGAAGAAATGTCATTCCTAAGTGAATTCACAGTTAGTGTGAATTATGATGCATCTGGAGGCTGGGGTGTAATCGTAATACTATTCGCAATCGAAATTGTGCTAGTATATGCTACTGCACAGGATAGATAGGACTACAAAAATTGTCCATTTACTAACGTCTTTGGCTTCTTTCCTGAAAGTCCTGTGATCACAGCATCAGCAATATCCAAACCCACTCTTTGCTGTGCCTCTAAAGTCGCAGCACCAATGTGTGGAGTGCCATGGAAATTAGCATGTTGAACCAATGCATAATTTTCAGGTAAAGGCTCGACCTCAAACACATCTAATGCAGCACTAGTGATTATTCCCTCATCTAAAGCAGAAAGTAAAGCAACTTCATCCACAATGCCTCCGCGAGCACAATTGACGATATGATTGCCACATTGAATACTACCCTTTCGACCAGGCATCATTCGCATCCTTTTTTCATCAACTAAATGATGAGTCTCATCGCTTAGATTACAGTGTATCGAAATGTGAGTACATGTTTGAAATAATGTGTCAACTTTCTTATGCAAATAAGCACCCTGTGCCTTTGCAACTTTCGGAGGAAGATAAGGGTCATAGGTATGTATTTCCATACCCAATGTCTTAGCGACTGTCGCTACACCCTGAGCGATTCTGCCAAATCCGATTAGACCTAAGCACTTACCAGACAATTCTGTACCTTTCATCTCCTTTTTTTGCCATTTACCGTCTCGCATGCCTCGGTCAGACTTCGCCACATGACGAAGAGATGATAGTAAATGTCCGATTGTTAGTTCGACAACAGATTGAGTCGATGCATTTGGTGCATTAACAACCATTATTCCTGCTGAGCCTGCTGCCTGCAAATCGATATTGTCAACCCCAACACCTGCCCTCCCAATAACAGAAAGACCATCGCTTGCAGAAATGATTTCAGCATTTAATTTAGTAGCACTTCTAACGATTATAGCATCAAAATCTTTGAGTGCCCCATCTAGTAACTCTGATTCCTCAATGAAGCCAAGAACAACTTCATGACCAGCTTTTTCCAAAACCGTAACGGCTTCACTAGCCATCCCATCGGTTACAGCAATTCGTGCCATTATCGATACTTCAACCATAGACCCTCCATGAACATTCTTGAGGGGTAGGCCTGCTCATCACATCATGGCCTCGACATTAGATGTTGGGAATTTGTTGTGGGCCATTGGCATTTTAGCCCTCCCATTACTACTTGCACTCCCTGCAAAACTACTGTACCAAACGGTCATTCTAGGGGTTGGCCCTACTGAAAGAAACTATCGTGGTACGGTGCAAAAAATTCTCGATGCAGGAATGCAAGTTGAACAATTTCGTGAAGTTTTGGATGATGAAGCAAGACGCCTAGGAATTAAGCCGAGTCGTGCCAAATTGAATGAAACTGATTTGCTTTATCCATTGACACTTACACACTTCTTACTGATACCTATGATCTTCATTTTGCCGGTCGTAGCAGTAATATCTCTGCCAATAATTATTCTTGGAATTCCTGTATTGTATTTGCTAGAAGTTATTTTGATTAGGAGACGTGTCCTAATCAATCTCATCAAATTGCTCGAAACTTGGTTTGGAAAGCAAATTATTCACATCCCAGATGCAGGGAATAACCATTGTAGTAATGATGCCAAGGTCCTTGATGCATCAAATATTGCAGTCCATTTCCATAAGGTACCACGAGTAGTATTCTTAGGTTTGTTTTCGTGGCTGATTATTCATTGGACATTGCGCCTAGATTCAATCCTCATCGAGTTTGCTCTCTCCGGTATATTCTACATATTCCTACTCGGCGTTGTTGGAATTGTGGCAACTGCATTGGAATCTAATTTGGTATTGGTAGACCCTGCCAGGGGAAGAATAATTCCAATTGCAGATTGGCTAGATTCAATGCTAACACCAATTGTTGGAGTTGGTCTGCTATTCTTACTCGGTAGAGATTTGATGTCAGAAGCAAGAGATGGCGGCAATACAATATTATTCTCAGCCACTGTTCTATTGGTATTGTATTGTGCAACTGCTGTAGGAGTTACCTTTCAATGGGGTTATGCTTGGTGGCATGGTAGAACAATTAGAAATAAATTTGAGAAACAGGCGATTGACAAATTAAACCCTCAATCATATGACCTTACGAGAAGTAGAGGAAGGATTTTGCTCAATGTTCGCTGTCCAATGGCTGAAAGAATCACTGGAGGAATCGGGCCAGGAAAGACTCTAACATTCACAGATTTGGATAATCTTCCTACCGCTCATGAAGGATTTCTCAAGAGCCCTGAAAACCCGCTAGAATAAGTACTACTATCAATTGATCCAAGGGATTTCATCTGGTATTTCTGCAAAGATATTTGCTGGTAGTGCAGTCTTAATCTTTGAGACATAGCCGAGATTTGCAGATGTGGTTTCCTGCCAATTTGCATACTCTTCA
>NZFU01000062.1 GCA_002689345.1 Methanobacteriota archaeon
GGATGTGTTGATAGAGATAATCATCCAGACCATCACGACAATGAGCCCGGCCTTCATCACCACGGCGATGAAGATTATCATCATCAGCATGGGGAGAACGATAAGACAGGACATGCTGAATCCGATAGACACCATTGTCATGATGATCAGGACCCTGAATGCTCATAGACGCCCATGACCATCATCCCTAGTGTTCAGAAGACATTCTTGAGAATCGAATAATCGAATTGGACTATTCGCAAGGGGCTATCCGAAGACCCTAGCGAACAGAGATTGTGTCCGCAAGGCCTTCGCGTCCGCCCTTCGGAACGCTACCACTGTACACTTATCCAAGTCTGGAGTAGTTACTTCAACCAGATTGGAAGTCCATTAGGGCTGTTCAATAAAGACCAAGCCAGCAATTCAGCATCTGCCTCTAAGGGATGTGTTTGCGGCCATGAAGGCAAACAAGAAACACTAGCAATACCCAATTCATCTGAATCGACATCACCTCTGTCAACTGCATCGACATCGATACTTGCAGCACCTAATTGGAACGTAGATGTATCATTAGAGAATGTTATTGCATTTCGATACCATCGCATTCCAAGCCTGGTTGAGGCGTAATCACCAGTCCAATCTCGAGGTACATTCAGATTTAGGAAGATCTCTCCTGCTGCAAATGAATCTCTTAGAGCTTTGATTGGTTCACTCGACCATGATTGTGGAGACTTATTTGGCCACGATGTTAGATGAGGTGCATCAATATCGATGTGTGGACGATTGAGATTTGCGGGCTCATCAGGCAACAATCCCAATGCAACTTCAATCAGTTTGATGGTGGCTTCGATTGCAATCTCCATGCCTTCTGGGTCAAATGATGACCAAGATGATGCGATAGCAGGCATACCATACATTCCTGCTTCTCGAGCGGCAGCAATAGTTCCACTGTGGTAAGCATCTTGACTCATGTTTGGTCCAAGATTGATTCCACTGACAACTAACTTAGGCATTATTCCTGGAAGAAGTTTCTGCAATCCACCATCTAAAGCCGCTATGACACAATCACAGGGAGTTCCGCCGATCGAAAATTGGTGTACATTTTCACGTGTATCATCAATCCTCTCCACCGTCAAGGGCTTACCTAGAGATATTTTCATGCTGACCGCTGAATTGTTTTCACTAGGTGCAAAAACAACACACTTGTGTCCTCTCTCATGTAGTGCAGATACCAAGTCTTGCAAACTTTCGGCTTCAATTCCATCATCATTGGTTAGTAGTATCCAACTCATTTTCTGCACCTCCCTTAATCACTAGTAATATTCCTGCCATCAGAACCATTCCACCAAACCAAGTCCACTTTCCAGGAATTGCTTCATCAAAGAAGAACCATCCAATGAATGCCCCGATAATAGGCTCTAGAGTTACTGCGAATGATATTGTTAGAGGTGCTAGCCATCTTAGACATGCGTTTAATCCCGTATGCCCTACAATACCTGCTAGGAATGCCAACAAGACGAACCAGCCGAGTAAGTCGGACTCGATCCAGCCAATTGCGGCAGTATCTTCTCCCATCATCATCGATACTGGAATTAGAAGAATTGCACCAAGCAAGGTAACAGGTACTGCATAAACAAATACTGGCATCCATTCTCTGAGAATTCTACCTGCAACAATGTATCCTACAACCGTTAATGCCCCTACAAATGCCAAAAAGTCTCCCCAAAGGGTCACCTCACCACTATCTTTAGCATCAAGCAGAGTTATGGCAGCACCTAATAATCCCAATAATGCACCTGTAGTTTCTAGACGATGAGGTCTGCGAACAAACAAGGCGATTCCTGCTACAATGATGATTGGGTGGCTTGTTACGAATAGTAGTGAATGGGCTAGGGATGTGTGGTCTAGAGAAGTAACCCAAGTTCCGAAATGTGCAGCTAAAGCAACTCCAGACCCTAAGACAATCAATACCGTTCTCTTTTCAAACAATCTTTTTCGTACATCCAAATCCATTTCTCGATATTGCCATATTGCAAATGGCAGCAACATTAGAACCGTTATCTGAAGGCGCCAAGATGCACGCATAAGTGGCGGTATTGAATCAACATGAGACAATATTGCACCAGCAGAAGAGACACCGATTACACCTGCAACTAGCAATCCCCACACCAGTGGAGGGGTACGAGACATAGTATCAGCCCTCGATTAATTCAGCATCTTGTGTAGAACTTCCACCTAGAACTCCAGCACGCTTGAACAACTTGTAGATTCCAAGTCCTACCAGTACGTTAATCATAATGAATGAGGCAAGGCGAATTGTGTACCAAGTTGTTGAGTTTACGAATTCATCATCGGTTCCAAATAGTTCTTGTAGGAATCCTTCTCCAACCTTAATACCCATATTATCCAGTTGCGGCATCCATTGAGCATCTAAGAATCCAAGTATAGAATTCTCAGTTCCAAGGAATGCCTCTCCGGTTAGGCCACCTGCTGCGATCATGAATGTACCAAGCAAAATCAATGCTCGCTGCTTTTCAGCAATTACAGTTCCTTCTTTCTCCTTAATCGCTTCAATACGTGGTTCGAGTTTCTTTTCTTCCCACTTATCACGAGCAACACCACCAATCAACATTGGAAGTGTGTGAGGTACATCTAGATACATTCCTAATCCGAAGGAAGTACCCATGCCTGTAGCCCATTCAACGAATACCCCTAGAAGGAATCCTAATCCTAGAAGAATCAGGTCTCCTTGACCTTCAGCGAAGATAACTGAGAATGTAGCAAATGCGTTAGCTTGTGGAGCAATCAAATCGATTCTTCCTGCTGCTAATTCTTTGGAAAGGAATATTGCAACACCTGCACCAATAATTGCACCAGGTACTACTCCCATGATGTTTCCTTTCGAAATGTGATACGGTCTGTTACCGATGTACAGGCTGTTCTTGTAATCTCCAATTACAGTTCCAGACATAGAAATTGCAGAACCGAATACTGTAGTTCCAACCAATCCCAATAATACTGCTTCTTGTGTGCTTAATCCCAGCGCATCTTCGAAATTTAGGAATACACCCAAGAGCATTAGCAATACGATGAATGAGGTCCCAGATACTGGCTCAATACCAGTCTCACCCATAACACGAACTGCGATTGCACCCAGTAGGAAAGTGGTCAATATCAAGACCAATGCGAATACTACGCTGGCGATTACAGGGAATCCGCCGAGTATGAATATTACAATCATGGAAGCAAATGTTAGAGCCATGAATATTGGAATGTGGGAAAGAGGCCATTCGTACCAACCCTTTCCTTTGACGAATTCTTCTCCACCATCACCCTTGAGTGCCTTTCCAATGTCTCCGAAAATATTTGCAAATACTTTCCACATCTTTAGTAGACCAAATAGCCCACCACCGACAATTGATCCAATTGCTATTGTTCGAATCGTCTTTGCGAATGCTATCATCTGCACTGCACCAGTAGAAGTTCCACCTGTCATTACAGTGAAATAATCCTGAACCGGTATTTCTCCTCCAATCTTTGCATCGAAGACTGGGAAATTCAGAGCGACTGCAAGCGGTACTAGGAATAACCACCCAACGATTGTTCCAAGGTTTACAAGGAAAGCGACTCGGGTTTTCATGAACCAACCAATCGCAAACATTGAGGGCGTTAATGCAACACCAATGTAGGTGTAATTGAATGGATTAAGAGCACCATCTGCGGTGTAATGACTTGGACCTGCTGCGCGTCCATCGATAACTTCACCTGGCTGATGGATTTTGCCGTGAGAATAGAATGATGCTACACCAAATTCATTTCCGGTTCCCATCTCAGCAAGATAGTCTAGTAGTGCCATTTTGGTGGTGCCCGCTGCTGTTTTCACCCAAATTAATGGATATTCAATCAAGAATAATGCACCCATCGTAATGAGGGTCCACACCCCTATTGTTTTGAGCGAATCTCTAGCGTGTTCAACTGCTCCTGAGCTAACATCACTTGCGATATCAAGCATTTTGAGAGTTGCTTCGAAACCGGGTAATGGCAATGGGTCTTCAACTAACCAAACTCTTCTGAANATNATGAAATACATCACACCAAGGAATCCNGCAAACATTGAAGCTACAATTCCAACGAATGCTAAACGCATAGTTTCTCCAGCAGCAAGAGTGATCAGAGGACCATCTGCAAGGAAATATTGTTCTTTAGTGGCAAGAAGGAAAATTGCCGGGAATGTGAAAATAAATCCAGTTGATGCATGGGTAGCACCAGTGGTTGCACTTGTTGCAATGTTAACTTCGGAAGGAGACCATTTCAAAGCCATACCCAATAGGTAAGCAATGTACCAAGCCGCTGAAATTGCCAATCCCAGTTTCAAACCAATGTAAGCAGTAACACCAGAAAACACTGCACCAATAGCAATACCAAGCAAGACTTTCTTTGTATCCCAATGTGATACTTCAAATGCTTCTTCGAGGTTTTTCTCCTCAAGATATTGTTCAAGAACACCGGTATTGAGATTGTTATACATCTCATCGTCAAGCCAAGTAAGAGTGCCTTTTTCAATAGCCTTGAGACCTTCCGGCGTTACCGGTTGGCGGTAAGCAGACTTCTTGACTCCCATTTTTTCACCTCAAAGAGAAGAAATGTATCAGTGATCTCTGATAATCTTGTACAATCCTAATGCTTCCATCCACATGATTTCCTTGCCCGCATCGATTTCGAGCCCATCATCTAGTGGGAGAATCATCATTGAGTGGTCACGCATGTTCATTGCATGTACTTCAGAGCCTTCGATATGGGTGACCATTGCGGTTCCCTTCTCGATTAGAGGCACGTTTATTGAATCGGTAACGCTACCAACGTGAGAGATCTTTTGGCTGGTAAAAATGTCTACCAATTCCATTCTAGCCTTAGCGGAGCCGTGCTTTCCAGGCTTAGATTTTGATATTGAATTAATCTTGTACGCTTTGTCGTCGACACAGCAGTATCTACCGACCTTCAGAGTTCGAATTTCTACACGGGTTGTTCCTGGCATATGGCTCCCTCATCCTTAGGCTATGGTTGGGGCTTATGACCGTTGCCATTGAATCGTTGTACTACTCACAAGTTACGAACATCTAGCCGCTGACCATTTTCTCCAGATATTCCTAGACAATACGGGAGTAATTTTTGTGCCACATCATCCGGATTGGTCAAATCGCCATTCTTGTGATAATCAATGAAATTTGGAAGCGAGGGGAAAGATGACTGGTTAGCATTTCTAATGTCATTTTGCATTTCAGTGTCAACAATTCCTGGCGCTATAGCAAGTGCTGATATGTTCCCTTTCTCCCCTTCTTCAGCCATACACATTGCCCACATGTCAAGACCTGCTTTAGCCACGCAATAGGCACTCCAACCATGCAGAGATCTCTTAGCAGCTCCACTTGATATTGTCGTTATTCTTGAGTGTTTATCTCCGCCCAAGAAAGGATCTAATCTATTGGTCAAATCTTGTACTCCAATCAAATTTACTTGAATCGACCTTTCCCATTCAGAACGCTCAACATCCATCATGTTTGCAATAGGGTGAATCGTACCCGCATTATGTATTATTCCTGAAAGATGTTCGAAATTCTCAGAAATAATCTTACTAGCCTGTATAATATCTGAACTATTTCCTAAATCACAAGGTATTGCAATCGATTGACTATTCAGACTTTTCAATTTCAGAATTATGTCATTAAGTTCTGAACTTTCACGAGCCAATGCAATTACAGCGTGGCCAGAATTAGCAATCGCTAGAGCGATTGAGCGACCGATTCCTTTGGATGCTCCAGTTACTAGAAATGCTTCTTGCATGAAGGTGTCAGGATAAGATAGCCTTTGAGACTTTCACTGTTCCCAAATTCTAAAACCGCCGTCATCTGAATACCAATGTGTTCCATTGTTATCCAAATACCAGTTGACACCGTTATCATCGGTTGGTAGCCATTCACCAGATGGAAGTTCCTCCCATGTGGATACAAAATTTACTACTGACTCGCTATTGACTTGTTCCAAATCAACACTTATGTCTCCAGAAATTGCAGAATCTGAAATGTTGTAAGTTATGTTATTGACTACAGTATTTGTCTGATCTGTATCTTCTTGTGATTCAACTACTTGCTCTACAGGTTCATCTTTAGGACCTTCCAATGCAGGGTGAACTGGAATTTGCTTTTTCCTAGGTTTAGGCTGGGGTTTCTTACGCATAATCGTGGCTATGGCGCCTACTAATATCAGGACAATACCAGCGCCGGCAATACCCAAAATCAGAACAAAATTCGAGCCCTCATCCTTATCTGCGCCAGAGGAAGTTGTATCTTTATTTTCATCAACAACTTCTGCTTTCAAGCACCCTTGGGTGTTTGAGTAAAGGAATACTGAATACTCATCAGGACATCTGTCTGGTTGTGTTGCACCGATAATAAATTGACCAATAGTACGGGACTCATTCCATTCGGGATTAGCCCAATTGTCACCAAATCCATCTTCGTCAGTATCATTCCATTGCGTGGCATCACCATCATTAAAGTCAGAAGAATATGACCAGCCATCGCCATCTAAATCAAAACAGCCATACTTGTCTTTAGTCGATGTTCCCTTCTGGGTTGGACAATCATCTCCATACAATGCATCTGAATTGTCACCGTATCCATCTCCATCAGAATCGAGCCATTGTTCTGGATTATTATCATCCCAATCCAGGTGACTGTAGACATTATCTCCATCAGCATCTATCTCTGAGTTGGCACATCCCAAATATGGATTTCGAATTGTTTCATCTTGATCCAAATACCTCGTTGTATTTACATTCAATGCACTTGTAAAGGGCGTATTGATACACCTGTCCTCGTCATCATAAAATCCATCTAAATCTGTATCTCGTTGAGAAATACTGCAACCTTGTGAATTTGCTGTTTCATTTGCAGGTGTATCTGGGCAGTCATCATAATCACCAAATGTTGCATCATCGCCAACGCCATCACCATCTTCATCTCGGTATTGCTCTGGATTATCCGGTAAGTCGTCGATTGAATCTGCCCAACCATCTCCATCACTGTCGATACAACCGAATAATCCATCCTCAAATGAGGTTCCAAACACATCGATACAGTCATCACCCTCTAGACCTGAATTATTGTCGCCAAATTCATCATTATCGGTATCGAGCCATTGCGTCACCTCAAAGGGGAAAGCATCGGCATTGTCACCAACACCATCTCCATCAGAATCTACCCATTCTGTTTTATCCTCAAAGAAGGCATCTCCTTGGTCTGACCATCCATCGCCGTCAGTATCTATGCATCCTAGCAAATCTTCAGTAGAATTGCCATATTCATCTATACAATCATCCGAATTATCACCAATAAGGTCTGAATCTGTATCATTCCATTCGTTGATGTCCGCAGGATGGGTATCTGCAGCATCAGACCAACCATCTCCGTCATAGTCAGGACAGCCGATTCGATCTAGAGTAGAGTTACCCCATTCATCATCACAGTCATCCAAATCGTTGAAGTAACTGTCACCATCATTATTGAGTTGATTTTCTGCACACCCGTATTCATTGGCAGGCAAACCTAAATCCGTATCTGGGCACGAATCATCTCCATCCCAAATGCCATCAGAATCTGCATCTGGCAAAAGATGAGACATGTCGACTCCAAGTTTTTGCCAAGATGAATATAGTCCCCATGCATTTAGACCAATAAAGCCCATTTGCTCCCATTTTAACTGACCCATATCGGTTAACAGGTATTGTAAGAAATTCGTATTCTCTGCGATGTGATCTGTTGAAACAAAGGCTCTCATATCTGTTTGTAATGGCCAAATATCATTTCGAGAAGCGTTGATTGAAGGATCTATTGCAACTCCACCGTCAGCGATTGCATCTGCTGCACCATGTGTGAAATTATCAACTAAAGGAACTATGTATAATCCATTATTGTTGTTCAATGTGAATGCTAATTCAGTAAATGCGATTGAACCTTCTCCACCGGAAGCGGTTACCCCTTGAGTAACGTCAGATCTGAACTCTCCAGCTATTGCCCGATATCTTGCAGAACTTGAGGAATATAATGAATCGGTTTGTGCACAATTTGCGCAAAGAACCGTTTCTTCCAAAATTGTAGTATCGGTCTTATTTTCCCAGCGGTGTGAAAGAACAATTTCAGTATCTTGACAAGATGAATCCAAATCTTTCCATTCAGGCACACCATCTGCGTCATCATTTGGTACAACAGAAGACCAATTTACTGCTGGTAGTCCTCCGCTAGAAGTTAGGACACTTCTTCCATAACTGGAAGTAATCCACCTAACCTGCCCCATAGAAAGGCCACCAATAGATTGCAAACAGGTTTCAGTTTGGCCCCCTGCCTTTACCATTAATGCTCCAGCTGCTCTACCATAAGCAACTTCCAATATTTGACCAGGTGTATTTTTACAATCCCAAAGACCGTTAGTACTGTAGTTAGCATGCTTGGTCGCATATTGTGGACTTACTCCATTTGTGCTCGAACCGATGTAATGTTTGGAATCACAAACATCCAAAGTTGAAGTTACTCTATCATAATCCCATACTCTAACCGCTTCATCAAGAGTAAGATAAGAGGATCGCCATGGGGATTCCATCAATGATGTATAATGAAGACCATGTACACGAATATAAGCATCTGAAGCCATTTGAATTGACACATAACCTCTTCTCCAGCCAATCGCTAATTTTTCACCTTCGCTGTCAAATGAGATCGAATATACTCCACGATTATTGTTACTAGAACCAAAGCCTTCCATTTCACCCAGAGAGGACCATGTGTCTGTGCGATAAGCATACATGGTTGCTTGCCTTCCTCTAGCAGCAACTAATGTACCTCCATCGGGCGAAAATTCCAAATCGTATACATCGGAACCTGCCCAAATTGTTGCAACTACTGTCTGCGTAGCAATATCTGTAATAATGACGGAATTATCATTTGAACCAGAGGCAATATAGCGTCCATCTGGGCTAATAGTAACCGTTCTAATGTACTCAGTGTGATTACTCATATTGAGTGCAATAGTTCCATTGTTAGACCAATATGCTCTAAGATTATTATCCGATGAAAAGACGACCAGTCGGTCATCAGGAGTTGTATCTATTCCGCTTACCCATCCAGGAAGTGAAGTAATATTTTGTTCCATAGCCCAGTTAGTTGTTTCAAACCAACGGACTGCAGAACCACCTGCGTGAGTGATTACACGATTTCCATCATTTGACCAAGCAATAGCAAAAATATCGCTGCTGGTATTAATTAGATCTACAACAAGACTTCCAGTCGTTGAATTGATAATTCTACATCCACCATCGTCACTGGCAACCGCTAACATAGTGCCATCAGGAGAAACTGAGATTTCATTTATGTCTCCTGGCATTTGATATAGATGTGCAAGGTGATTACCCATTGAATCAAACACTTGAACTGCTTCATTCCCACCACCTGCATAAAACTGAGTACCATTTGTAGCCCATGCCATGCCCCTTACACCGCTCCCAGTACTACTATAGTCAGTATTCTCTCGAATAGATTCGCCCCAATTGTGCATTATTGTTTGCTCAAAATCTGCCAATCCGTCACCATCTGAATCAGGACATCCCATACCTGCTGTTGAGTTTGCAGAACCTGCTGCGAATGGACAGATATCAATTGAGTCGTCATACCCATCACCATCTCCATCTAGAGCCGAAGTGATTGGTGCAAAAAGCACGCACACCATCAGTAAAGTCAGGAATAGTGCCTTCCGCATATTGCTGCGTATGTACTACATGACTAAACACTTGGCCATAAGTGATTATTCGTGTTTCAAGAATAATCGTAAAACCCTTGACCAGATTTTCGTCCTAGTTTTCCAGATTCCACCATCTCAATCAGAAGAGGGGCAGGAGCATATTTGTCATCTTTCATACCCTCGTGTAAGACATTCATAATATGCAATACAGTATCATTTCCAATCAAATCAGAAAGTGCTAATGGACCGATTGGATGGTTCATTCCTAACTTCATTATTCCATCAATTGCTTCAGGCTTTGCAACTCCTTCTTGTAGGGTCAAAATAGCCTCGTTAATCATTGGACACAAAATACGATTGGAGACAAAACCAGGGGAATCATTACACATTAGTGGAATTTTACCCATTCTCTCTGCAGCATCAAGCACCATGTCAGTCACTGAACTGGATGTATCGTCACCATTGATTACCTCGACCAACTTCATAATTGGAACCGGATTCATGAAATGCATGCCAATTACCTTATCAGGGCGGGATGTGGATGAAGCAATTGTGCTAATAGAAATTGAAGACGTATTGGATGCAAGGATACATTCAGGCTTACAAATTTCATCTAACTCTTTGAAAATCGACAATTTCAAATCAAGAATCTCCGGTACTGCCTCAACCACTAAATCCGCTTGAGCACAAGCTGAGCGGTCGATTGCAGTCGATATTCTAGACCTTGCTGCATCAGCATCTTCCTGACTCATTCTCTCTTTGGATACCAGTTTAGCAAGAGATTTTTCGATTGTAGCAATTCCATTGTCCACAAATTCTTGTTTGATGTCAACCATCACAACTTCAATTCCTGCACAAGCAGCGACTTGTGTAATTCCATTTCCCATCTGTCCTGCGCCCAGAACTGCCATTTTTGAGATGCTCATATCTAGGCCGAATAGTTCCCCATTGATGATAATTGGCTTTAGGTCAAGAAAATCAGGGCTATGTTTCTAATGGTAGTTTACTTGCCGATGACATGCGAGATTGGCTTCAACTCAAACATATTCTGCGAACTGGCTGGGTAAGGGCTGGCGTTGAAGCTCCAGAAAGTGTTGCTGCACATTCATGGGGCATGTCGGTTCTTGCAATGCATTTGTGTCCCGAAGAGCTAGACAGGATGAAAGTTCTAGAGATGTGTCTAGTTCATGATTTGCCTGAAGTAGAGGTTGGAGATCTTACACCTCATGATGATGTTAGTACAAAATCTGAGGATGAGATGGCAGCGATGAAAAAGTTGGCTCCGCAGTGGCTGGCACTGTTTGAGGAATATGAGTCCGGAAAAACTGCAGAAGCAAAGTTTGTCAAGTATCTAGACAAACTTGACATGGCTTTGATGGCCCGATTATACGAAGATTCACAGGGCCTAGATTTGTCTGAATTTATCGCCTCGGCTAGAGAGGTTATAGGCGAAACGCACTTGAAGTGAATTGGCTACGGCCCGACTACCACAGTCCTGTAGTGTAGTGGTCCATCATCTCGGGTTTTGGTC
>NZFU01000063.1 GCA_002689345.1 Methanobacteriota archaeon
GATTTAAGAAAGACAAGGATTACCTAACTCAGTCGTCATTCCAACAATCAGATGGGAGCAGACCAAAGACTGATTTTATTGTACAACTACCCGAAAATAGGCAGATTATAATTGATTCAAAAGTTAGTTTGACTGCATGGGAAAGATATGTCAATGCCGAAAATGATGATGACATGGAGGATGCTATGAAAGAGCACTGCGCATCGATAAGGAGTCATGCTAAGGGACTGTCTTCCAAAAACTATCAATCGATCGAGGGAATCAACACTGTCGACTTTGTTTTGATGTATGTGCCACTTGAAAGTGCATTTAGTGCAGCAATGAGAACACATCCAGACCTTTACATGGAGTTTGCAAAGGATAACCACGTTAGAGTGGTAACTGGTTCAACCATAGTCACAACCTTGATGCTAATCAAAGAAATTTGGAAGCGGGAATCTCATACTAAAAACCAGCAAAAGTTGGTCGAAGAAACTGGTAAATTATATGATAAAATTGTGCTGTTCCTCGATGCATTCCAAGATGTAGGCAAGGAATTGAACCAAGCATCTAACGCATATGAAACAGCATTAGATAGACTCAGTGAAGGAAGTGGTAATGTAATTCGAAGAACGGAGAAACTGCGGACGTTGGGTGCCAAAGTAACCAAAGAAATTGGGCAAAACCTACTCGAAGAGGCTAATTCTAATCACGAAAATGCGACTACTTCAAACGAAGATGAATAGTCGCAGGCTCATGGACCACCCCGCTGCCGTACTCTATCTCGAGCACGATGGCAAGGTTTTGCTCGTCAATTCTGACGGAGACGGCCCCCAAATCCCAGTGATGAATAATACCGGTGAGACTAGATTTCGATTTCCTACAGAAAAAGAAGTCCAAGATTTAGGCCTTGAATGGGAAGTGAAAAACACATTCAATATTCTTGGATTCAATGTGATAAAAGCCCACCCATTAATCGAATGGCCAGAGAATTGGGCATGGAAGGATGAGTGTATCAGTGATGATTCGGTTCACCCTATTGCTCGTGAATCAATATACCGATCAATACATCGCCTAGTCTCCAAAGTAATGATTTTGAATTCTGAAGGAAAGGTCCTGATGGGTAAAATTGAGCGTGGCCACTTTGTGGGTCACTGGACATTACCAGGTGGATACATGGACCATGATGAGCATCCTGCAATTGGATGTGTTAGAGAAACTGTTGAAGAGATGGGAATTGAAATCGAATTGAATGAAGATGCTCCTATAATCACACAACGAATATTTACTAATGAAGGAATTTCATTCGTATCATTTACCTACAAGGCAGAATGGAATGGAAATGATTCACAAATTAAATTGAAAGAAAACGAAATCGCAGACTATGCATGGCTAAGTCCAAGCGAAGCAATGTCTAGAGCGGTATCTGGTTTTGATATCGCAGCACTCAAACACCTATGAGTTGCTTTGCTGCATCTAATGCATCAGGCAAACCATCTGGATTTGACCCTCCACCTTGAGCGAAGGTAGGACGTCCACCACCGCCACCATTGATGTGAGATGAAATTCCCCTAAGAATGTCAACCGCATTGAACTTCTCACTGGCAGGAGAATTCTCAGTAGTAGCAACCATCAACTTGCCACCACCTTCTCTACTTCCAAGAATTGCTAATGTTGGCTTGGAATTATCTAGAGTCAATTCCTTGAGCATCTTTGTCATTTTCTTGAGGTCGCCATCAACTTCCATAATCACGACTCTTACCCCATCAACTTCAGCGAGATCATCGCCACCGCCACTGGTTCGCAAGCGTACGATTTCGGCTTCCAAAGATTCAATCCTCTTACGCTGTTCTTTCCATTCACTGAAAAATCGATTAGCGGCAGAAGGTAGCTCATCTATCGGTACTTGGAACACATCTGCTGCATTCCTCAAAATTGATTCTTGTGACCTAGCATGGCTCATCGCTGCTTGTCCTGCAACAATATGTAATCTCTCAACGCCATCCTGAACGGCATTTGAGCGAACTATTCTGATTTGACCAATACGCCCTGGCTCGTCATGATGTGTTCCTCCACACGCTTGAATATCGTGGTCAGCAATTCTTAGAATTCTAATATCGCTACCCTTGGGTGCACCACCTTGATACAAATCGAAACCAAACTTTCGGTCAGCATCTTTTCGGTCAAGAGTCAATTTTTCTGTACGTGAAACATTCTGAATTACTTCATTTGCTAAAGCCTCAATATCATCTAGATCTGTTCTTGTCAAACGCTTATGGTGAGTGATGTCTAAACGGGCTGATTCCACAGACTTATTCGCACCCGCCTGGTAAATATGTGGGCCTAGAAGTCTACGAGCTGCTCCTCCAACAATGTGTACCGCTGTATGATGGTCCATCAATTGCCTTCTTCTAGCCCAATCTAATTCTCCGTGTACCATATCACCGACTTCGAATGGACCCGTTGACAGATGAACAACTAATTCTCCAACCTTTCTTGTATCGAGAATGGAATGTGATGCTGAATCAGTGGTTAATACCCCATAATCGCCTTCTTGTCCTCCACCCTCTGGATAAAAGCAAGTTCTGTCTAGAACAACTCCATGAGTGGCTCCATCAGGAATATCATCATCTTTCAATTCGAGACAAGCCAGAACACTGGCCTCGAAGTTTTGCTGTGAAACATCCTCGTAGTAAAGTGGAGTTGTTGCAGGCAAATCAGGTATTGATGCAAGAAGTGGTTTAGCGGTTACAGCTTTTGCTGCTGCTTTTGCCATTGCCGCATGCCTTTCTGCCATCTCGGCATTGAATCCTGTACGCAAACTCAAGTTATTCCAGCCAAGGTCATTTGCGATGTTCATGACTAAATCGGGTGCGATTCCATGACTATCATTGATGGTAAACAAAATCTCATCCGGTAAATCTGTAGCACTCTGTGAAATATCCTTAATTGCAGTTTTAACGACTTGATTGCCCTTTCTTAGCATCTCATCATAGCGCTCTTCTTCACCACGTAGAATAGTAACAAGACCTTCGAGAGTTTGCTTCATCCTATCTGTTGAATAATTTACATCTAAGTGATGAAGGGCAAGGTCTGACAAACTTACATCCAACTTTAATTCATCACGCATTCTTAGAACTCTTCTTGCAATCATTCTAGCAAGATATCCTGCTTTTGCATTGGAAGGAACAAGGCCATCTCCTAGCATATTAGCGAGTGCGTGCATGTGATCTGGAATCGCATAAATTCGTGAAAGTGGTTCTGTGATTTGTGAAAATAATTCGGCATCTATTGTATGACCTCTTTGTGCTAGCCGACTAAGGAATACTTCACGCATCCTGTCGCCATCACTTCCTGCCTCAATGTTCATAATACCAAATAACCGGCTCATCTCACCTAATAGTGAATCTAATTCACTTTGGTTCATACTAAATCTCTCAGCAGAAAATCCTGCCAAATCTTTCAGCCATGCCACACTCTCTGGATATATCGCTTCATAGATAGTCGGAGTCCCTGCTGCTGCCCAACAAAATCTCTCAAGACCATAACCAGTATCGATAATCTGTAAAGGCATCTCAGAGTATTTGACTCCCTTGATTTCAACATCTCCATCTTCATCTTCCTGAAGATTCATGAAAACTAGAGTTGCTAATTCAAGACCACCCACAATTACCTCTACTGCAGGTCCTGCATTTCCGCCACCAGACCAAGGATTCTCAACATAGGTAACCTCAGATGCATCGATACCGAATGTTCCGCACAGAAGGTCATGACAATGCTTGACACATTCATCCATCCAATAGAACATCTTACCATCATCTGGACGGTTGAATACATGGTGAGCCATCATCTCAAAAGTGGTTAAATGTCGACCTGAACGGCCTACTGCATCTACATCATTCAGTCTGATACATGGCTGTGAAATAGCCAATGGATTTGCAGGAGGCTCAACCGCTCCTGAAGTAACATGAGGCTGGAAATCCGCAATACTTGCAATGGTCAAATGGATATCATCTCGCCATCTTGCTAGTACTGGGTAAGGCTCGACACGTGTGTGGCCACGGTCTTCTAAAAATCCAATGAACGCTTCTCTCATTGCATCCTTAAGTTCACGGCCACGCTGGTCATAACCACTGATTATTGGGGCTCCAATGAATGTATACTCGTCTTCTTCGGTATCTCCGCAAGTATCTCGCTGCGAATCACAAGTCCAAAACCATAGGTCTGTCACACGACATTGGCGACGANTATAGCCNTTATCATGGAACACTTGGAGGTCAATTGGTGGAAGACCCATACTCATCACCTGCCCTANGGGCAGGTAGTGGGGGTAGCCAATATACCTTCAAACCATCCCCATTTGAAGCACAGAAATGAAGAGATGTAACTACTCGCAGGCCCGTGGCCGAAGGAGAATGGCGGAGTCACCTCGAAGTCGAGGGCGATGGTCTCATGCGTATTCGGCGTCATGCATCGATGAAAGTCGATGCAATGATTGTATCAAATTCTGAACATATGGCTAAGAGTACTGATGCTCGTTCAATATCACAACTGGTCAACATAGCATCAATGCCAGGTGTTGTAGGAGAAGCATGGGCGATGGCAGATTGGCACTTTGGCTATGGATTCCCGATTGGCGGCGTACTTGCAACCGATGTTAATTGGGGAGACGAAGGTGGGTCGATCTCACCGGGTGGAGTTGGATTTGACATCAATTGTGGAGTCAGAATGGTCGCCCTCGATTGTAGTGTGGACGATATTCCAAATCTCGATAAATTGGCTGGCCGACTGAATGGTAGAATTCCATCAGGTGGCTCTGGTAAAGGTGGACTTGACATCAATAAACAGGACTTGAATGAGATTATTTCAAGAGGCAGTAATGCGATGGTCGATTTGGGATTTGCCTATGATGAAGATTTGAAAAATATCGAATCAAATGGAGCATTAGAAACAGATGAAGGTGTATCTGAAAGAGCATTCAATAGAGGTTTGAAAGCATTAGGAACTTTAGGCTCTGGTAATCACTTCCTAGAATTGCAAACCGTACAGTCAATCGAAGATAGTAACCCACACAACCTGTTTGAAGACCAAGTAGTCTGCATGATTCACTCAGGTAGTAGGGGTTTAGGCCACCAGGTTTGCACTGACCATGTCAGGGGATTAGAAGAAAAATATCGTAACCGAAATGGTGTTTGGCACAACGATGATTGGGGATTTGAAATACAAGACCGCCAACTTGCTGCAGCTCCAATACACAGTAGAGAAGGACAATCATATCTGGATGCTATGAACGGTGCAGCAAACTTTGCATTTGCAAATCGTAGCGCACTTACGCATCGACTTAGACAAACATTGGCTAAAGAACTAGATGTTGAAACTACATTACTTTACGATGTAAGTCACAATATTGCCAAGATTGAGGATCACAACATTGGAGGAAAAACTTGCACATGCGTTGTTCATCGAAAAGGTGCTACACGTGCTATGCCAAATCAACCGGTATTGGTTCCAGGTGATATGGGGACTGGCTCTTGGTTACTTGAAGGGCGAAAAGGAAATCGTGCATTTTCATCATCTTGCCATGGTGCTGGTAGGATTCTCTCTCGCTCTGAAGCTAAAAGACAGATTGATGGTAAAGCATTGAAACTAGAATTAGAATCTCGCGGAATACGTGTTCATGCAAATACTCCTAATATTATGTCTGAAGAAGCTCCTGATGCCTACAAAGATGTAGATGAAGTAGTAGATTTATCTAATGCAGCAGGACTTACCAAGCCTATTGCTAGGTTAATGCCATTAGCAGTGATAAAAGGATAATCACATGCAATAATTCATGCGGGGCTGACCATATGAAGGCGCAGCACCACTAGAAACTCCATCTGGTTCCTCACAAATCACTGAAAGAAGGGTGTTCACCAACTCTTTCAGATCGTCAACTTGTGTTTGTAATTCTCGGACCCGTGCTGCGGTATCCCGGCTTTCGCTTCTAGTAGTCATGCCAATCCCATCCAGAGAGACTTGCTCTCCAATTACAAATCTGTAAAATAGGCTTTAATGGATTTCGGTCAAATCAGGGTGTTACGCGCGCGTTTTGCGACCCTAAATGATATTCCAATCAATCGAGTGATTCCAAAGCCTCAATCAATTCTTGCTTTTTCATTGAACTATATTTTGCAACGCCTTTTTCTTTGGCTATTGACTTTAATTCCTTGACCTTTAGTGAAGAATATTCTATGACTTCAACAACTTCAGAAACATCTTCATCAATTGATTCATCAACCGATTCTTGGACCGGTTCCTCGATTGGATCTTCGTCCTCTTCTTGATGATCAACATCACCCCAAGGGTCATCGATTACTGGACTTTGTTCAACTGTTTCCTCAATTACTGGCTCCTCGATCACCTCAGGTTCAGCAACGACATCCAGTGCCTTTGTTGCTGCATCCATATCTGGTCTAGCAGGAGCCATAGGAGGTAGAATTGGAGTGACCTTTTGCTCAGAATATTCTTCTTCGTCGTCATCTTCCCATTCATCATCATCGAAGAAGATGCTGTCACTCGAACTATCTCTTCGTAATAATACAATTATTGCAATAGCTGCACCACCAAGAAGTAAAGCCAACACAGAGATGATCAAAGTCATGCTACCAAGTCCAGATTCTGCATCTTCTTGGCTGATAACTCTAGGCATATCTGATTCAACATTTAGGTCACAAGTTGCATTACCATCCAAGCCAGAACAATGAGGTAGCATTGAATTGTCAATCCATTCATCCATTCCGCTAATATTGACATACAAGTTTTGTGAACCCGCACCATGAGTTTCAAACAATAGAGGTATTGTTTCTAAGGTTTGGCCAGGCGATAGTGACAACTCTACTTCATTATGAATCAGCCAATCTCGTGAAGGACCAAGGTCTTCAACCAATGAGATAGTTACTGTTCCTACTTTAGTTCCAAGATTTCTCGCATGGACTACAACCCCGATTTCTGTTCCTTCGATAATTTCATTGCCTCTTGGTACACTTCCATCTGCTAATGCAATCTCGATATTTGTAATTGTAACATCGAATGATAGAACCATGAAATCAGTATTCATTGCATCGATTTGAGATAGTCCAGTGCCACTAGCAGTGTTACCTGCACGGTCGATAACATCAATCCACCAAATTAGTTCATCCCCATCTTCCAAAGTGATATTTGCTCCATCGGTAAAGTCTACGCTTCCAACATATGACCAAGCATCAGCATTGGTAGAGATAAATGGAATCATTGCACTAGATTGTCCGCCTTCGATAATAATCCCATTTCGCAAGAAGGCCCAGTGAACCTCTAAATCACCTTCAGGCAATCCCCCTTCGTCAAGAACTAATACTGCAAATTGTAGAACTTCTAATTCCTCATCATTCAAGGATAATGGCGCTGAAGAAAACTCTACCACTGGTGAAATCTCATCAACAGTAATCAAAGATTGTGAATCAGATGAATCCTCACCAGGGCTAGGAACTCCGGACAAGGAATATTCAACGGTCAAAATAGTTTCAATCAGTGACCTCGATGGTAATATCATACCAGATTGCCAAACTCCTCCTTGTGATACTTCAGCATAAGATTGTATGGCTTCAGAGCCATAGATTGTTTCTACTGTAACCTCTAATCCTTGTTCTGGTAAGTTATTCAACTGAATACCCGATTTTTCGTAAACAACTATTCCATCGAATGTCAAATCATCACCTGGCTGGACATAAATGTGTTCAGAAGAATATTCTGAAATCGGGGGAGTATTATCACTCATGTTTCCGATTACAACCTCGAGGTTATTGTCTAATTGCCATTTAATTCCAGCCAAATTAGTCAACAAAACTACTGGATTCAAATCATCATCATCGAATACAACAATAGCAGGCACAGCGTATTCAGAGATTATGTTTTCATCAAAATTCCAATCTAAAGTGAATTGCCAAACCACAAGCCAATCATCTCCTTCGAGTTGGGTTGTGACAACATCATGTAATGTTAGTTGAGAGTTTTCATCAGCATACATAGCCCCATTCCTTGGCTCCCAATTCATCACTCCTACAGAATTTTCATCCGCACCTAATAATTTGACAGTTACTATGTCGATTGAGTTCACTCCGTTCGCATCACCAATAATCATTGATAGAGAGTGCATTTGACCAACCATTAGTTGTTCATTGACTGAATCTAATACTAATTCACTAGCACTTGTTGAAATTGTTGTAGGCTCATTAACAGCAATGATTAACGTAGCCATATCGCTGTCAAGACCTGCTTGGCCACCATTCATCAGTTGATGCCCAGCATAATCCACACCGGTAAAGTAGACAGAGAATTGTGCATTCATAGCAAGACCTGAAACATCAATTCCATTGAACGTAAGAGTTCTTTCTCCAGCTATACCTTCTGGAAGAGATGTTGACATTGTTTGGTATTCAGAAGCATCTGCGAAACCATCAGCGTTTGAATCATCCATTACTTCTCTCCAATAATGCATTACTAACTCATCACCAAGAGCTTGGTCATCAGTCACTGTTACTTGTAGTGACAATGTGGATGTTGGGTCCCAAGTAAATCCGTCTGCTGCAAGTAATCTTTGTCCATTATTGACTTGTAGATCTGAGGCCCAAGGAGATTGGTCATCGAGTTTGATATTTACTGGCGTTGTTAAAGTGGCATCCTCTGCCCCATTAGCACCGCTTGCTGGTCCTGCCCGAATTACATATGGTGTAATGTTTGTTTGTGAGTAATTAGTTGGTAGTGTAACAAGACCAGCCCATTGTCCATCGCCTGTCGAATTTAGTACAACATCGAGTCCATCTATGTCGACAGCAACCACGAAATCATCCATCAAAGGACGCATATCTAGAGTGTTTTCGAACCTTACAGAACCTGAAACTGAAACTTGACTGCCCGACTTTGCCCAGAATGGATATGATGGTGAAAACATATCAGAAAGTTCGTGACCGAATAAATC
This sequence comes from Methanobacteriota archaeon, assembly GCA_002689345.1. Taxonomy (GTDB): domain Archaea; phylum Thermoplasmatota; class Poseidoniia; order Poseidoniales; family Poseidoniaceae; genus MGIIa-K1. The sequence goes on from NZFU01000063.1 coordinate 8,975, forward strand.
CATTACTTGCCAAGAATCGACCTGTAAATCGTTTTCACTGGCTTGGGTTGCAACCCCTCCTGATTGAGCAGTGGCAGGAGATAAGCCCTCGCCATTTGAGTCATATCCTTGTGCTGACCAGCTAATTAACTGAGAATCATCCCAGTCCCAATCAATTTCAAACTGCCAATCGACGACTAATCTTCCAGCAACTTCACTTACTGATGATGTGCTGTTCAATTTCATCATTCCAAGACCGCTGGTTTGTGTGAATACTCCACCGGTTTGAATGTCACTGAGTACCACATTGACACTATCGCCAGAGGAATCGACTCCAATCAGATGAATCTCTGCAATATTTTCATTGCCAAGTAAATGGTGATGCTGGGTTGTAAATCCTTGTAGCATCCCATTTGGATACCATGTTCCTGGGACAGTGAAAGGATGATTCGTAATCATATTTTCATGATAGACACCACCATCAATTGCTACCCCGCCTGCAACAGATTGCCAAGTTAGAGGAACATCTACTATTGATTCAAGTCCGTTATTGGAGTTAAGTTCGTGATATGTCTTCACTACTTGACCTAGCCCTGAGACATTTTCCATGAGGTTATATCCAATTGCAAAAGACCCAATTGAATAACTTGTTGAAGGTGAAGTATTCAAATCAATATCGATCATCGACCAATTTCTGCCACTATTGTCCATATGAATTCCGGATGATTGGAACATTGGAGAGGATATTGAAATCACACTAGTGCTCCAATTGGAGTAAGGTAGTTGATAGAAATTATTAGTCCCACTAGAAATTGTCAGTGGCGCAGTGTCTCCTGAAGGATTCAATCCGAGTAACATAGTGTGAACATTTGCATTCTCGGGAATCATAACTGATAATGTGTCATTTCCAGTGATATACGTAGAATGTGAGATTGTACTTGAATCAAAACGAGTTTGCCAACCATATGCACCATAAGCGGGTGATGATGAAAATTCCCAATCCATTACTCCATCGTCGGCCAAATCTATGGATGCATCAAGTGCAGGTTGAGCGAATTCTCCTCTGAAGGCTAATGACTCTACCATTGCACCCGGTGCCAATGTCACTCTTGGAGTGACATGAGTTCGCATATCACCTAAATCCAAAACAGAATTAGTTGTAGTTGTAGAAACACTTTGGAAAACAGAGGTGCTTACAGATGATGTGGTTTGACTAAAGTTCCCAGTAACCATTACTGAAGAAACCGGTCTTGAAGACAGTCCTGAATCACCGGGAATAATAATTGTAGAGCCACCGGTATTTTCCCAAGTTCCATTGGATAGGCGAGTTATTGATGAGGGGACATTCCATCCATTTGAATCTCCAAAGTAACGTGTTGCACCAATAGATAATTCCTTGATCAATGGAGTGTAGTATTCATCATTAGTACCCATCAAAATCTCGATGTGAACCCCTGGATGAGCATCTCTGTCAATACTAGCCAAGGAAAGAGGCAGTGACATGTTTTCGTGGCCTGCAATAACTTGTCCAGTGGCATCAAGTACATTCACTCCGTACCAAGTATTATTTGGAAGAATAATATCTGCATCCACGAAACCATATCCTAAGTCATGTGTTGAAACCAACGGAGACATCCATGACCCCTCTGTTTCAAACCAATCTACTTCAAGACCGATATTGTCAACATACCAGCCAGGCTCTTGTACTGCAGTATCTGACATTTGTCTAAACTTGAAAGATACATTGTTCCCAGATAGGTTAGACACATCATACGCCATATCTAACCAAGGAATACTTACTGAACTTGTACATGAGAATTGGCCTGCTGCATTGACATACTGCCTGCCATCCCAAACATCGGTTCCAGAGAAGGCTTGTGTATTGGTAATTTGACCATCGTACCAATTTGTCCCGTTACCATAGTTGACAAATGCTTGATTCCACGTGCCGCCATTTACTGAAACATACAGCGCACCACCGTCCCAAGTATCTTCAGAACACATCCAATGTTTCCAAACAAACCTTGCACTAGCACCTAATGGCACATAGTAATCTGGAGAGATCAGTGAGTTATCTGAACCTGCATCATAATCTCCACACAAACTTGTACCAAATCCTAAATTTGCACTTGGGAAGGCCGTCGGGCCATCACTGTAGTTTGAGCACAGTGCTCCGAATTGCCAGCCTGTTTGGCCTGCTTGATTAGAAATACTCCATCCACCAGGCGGGAGAGCAGGTGCATCTTCCAGACTATCAGAGAGTGACATTCCGCCTGCGCCGATTTGGATAAATGCCCAATCGTTTGTAGCCCCATTTACTCCATAATGGGTTGCTGATGAGGAATTAGTCAACATGTTACTGTAAAGAGTACTTCCCGACGAGCTAACCACTTTGTACCAATCTAAAGTAAGACCCTCACGAATATCTGTACTTCCACCATATTGTACTGATGAATCCGTTTCAACGACATAGCGTATCTTTGAAGCAGTAGTAGCTCCAATCATAGCAGTAGGTACTGCGAATTCTAAAACTGCAAAACCTCCGGATTCATCGATTACCGTAGTTCCATTAGGGAGGGTGTAACTACTACC
>NZFU01000064.1 GCA_002689345.1 Methanobacteriota archaeon
CATCAGCCGACTTTTTCGTTGAAGGTGCTAAAGGATTAGCCCGTAGAGCCGGAATGGCAGAGGTAGTAATCGGTTTGACAATTGTAAGTATTGGAACTTCTTTACCAGAGATTCTGGTAACATCTACAGCATCAGCCTCATCTGGAAACGACCCTGCATTGATGGATTTAGCAGTTGGTAATATCTATGGTTCGGTATTGGTTCAAATCACTCTAGTCCTAGGTATTGTAGTGGCTTTCAAACCCTTAGATATCAGGCCGGCTTGGCTACGTAGAGATGGTTTGTTAATGCTATTTTCAATAATTACCCTGACCGCATTATTATGGGAAGGTAACGGCTTAACAAGAATAGAAGGAGGGATACTTTGTTCAATGTATGCTCTGTATCTAATTTGGCTGTTAAGCGATACGGAAAAGATCCGTGAGGATGAATTAGAAATCGTTGAAGAAATCAAATCTACTGAATTCAGTTGGAGTGGTACTGCATACATGGTCATGGTAATAATTGGTCTTTCAATGGCTGTTTATTCCGCTAATCAATTGGTAGAATATGCTTGTGATATTGCATACAAATTAGATGTGCCCCACGCCATTGTTGGTACAACAATGTCTGGATTAGGTACATCTTTGCCCGAATTAACTGTGGCTATGGTTGCGGTAAGAAAGAGTCAAGGGGTTGCTATTGGAACTCTCATTGGCTCAAACATCACCGATCCATTACTATCCATTGGTATCGCCGCATTAGTATCTCCAATATCTTTGACCGAGGCCTCTTACGACTTGACAATGTACCTGATTATCCCAGCGACCCTTGTAGGAGTCTCCCTGTGTCTTGCAATGATGTGGACTGGATTCAGGTTCAGTAGATTAGAAGGCGGCATTCTAATCGGGTTCTATGCGATATTCTTACTCCTATTGGAGTTACAACGTCAAGGATACCTCTCGATTTGAGTTTGATAGCACTGCTTATGCGGCATGGCCTTGTGGGACAAACATGGTCGACTTCCAATTGGATGAGATGCAGGAGATGCTTCGTGAACTCGCACATGAGTTTGCAGTTGACGAGATTCGTCCAAATGCAGAACATTGGGACTTGAATTCAGAGTACCCAAAGGATGCTATTAATGCAGCACATGAGATGGGTTTACTCAATCTCCATATTTCTGAAGAATATGGTGGTCCTGGTCTTGGTTCGATGGAGGAAGTCCTAGTAAACGAAGAGTTGGCTTGGGGCGACCCAGGGTTTGCAACCGCTGCATATGCAACTAGTCTAGCATGTGCACCTTTGATCACAGGAGCGACACACGAGCAGAAAGACAAGTACTTGCGAATGGTCGCTGAAGACGGTGCTTTAGCCTCTTATGCAGTAACGGAGCCTGGTGCAGGCTCAGATGTGGCTGCTTGCAAAACATTGGCGGTTAAAGACGGTGATGATTACGTTATCAATGGTTCAAAAATGTGGATTACAGGAGCAGGTAAGGCAGACTGGTTCTTCGTTTTAGCAAAGACCGACCCCGATGCAGGTTATCGTGGAATGTCTGGATTTATTGTAGATGCAAATACTCCTGGTTTATCTTTAGGAAAGAAAGAGAATAACATGGGGCAGCGATGTTCAGATACTCGTTCAATAACTTTTGATGATATGCGAGTACCTGCTGAAAATCTGTGTGGTAGTTCTGAATCGGGCGGCTGGATGAATGCGATGAAGGCATTTGACATGAGCCGTCCAAATATTGCAGCCCATGCCACAGGTTTGTCCAGAGCCGCATATGAGCACGCATTACAGTATTCAGGTGAAAGGCAAACCTTCGGTAAACCACTTCATCGCCATCAAGCAATCCAGTTTATGCTTGCTGATATGAAAACAAAAATCGAAGCATCTAGGATGCTAACTTGGAAATCAGCTTCTGAATCAGACGCAGGAATCAGCAATACCGAATCGGCAGCACACGCCAAAAGATTCGCATCAGATACTGCGATGGAAGTAACTACAGATGCGGTACAGGTTTATGGCGGCTATGGCTATTCTGAAGAATATCCGGTAGCACGATTAATGCGCGGTGCCAAGGTTATGCAAATCTATGAAGGTAGCAGCCAAGTTCAGCGTATGATAATCGGCCGTGAAATCACCAAGGATTTGTGATTAGTAATGGCAAAGGGTGTTCCAGCCATCGTTTTGGCTGCGGGAGCATCATCTCGTCTAGGACAACATAAGGCATTGGTTCGGTGGGGTGATGAGACCTTAGTGGGACGCGCAGTTCGTCTACTCAAACAAAGTAATTGCTCACCAATAATTGTAGTTACTAGAAGTGAATTACAAATCGATGTCATGCTATCATCTCCCGATTCAACAATAGTAGTCAATCCTAGTCCAGAGGATGGAAGAACAGGTTCTTTGCAAGTGGGATTGTTATCACTCCTTAGTGAGTTAGGGCGCACTCCAAGACGAGTGTTGGTGACACCTGTGGATAGATGCGGCTGGAATGAGGATACAATAACCACGCTATTGGATTGCGATTCAAATACATCCCCAATACCCAGTGGGCACCCTCTTTTGCTATGTGAAATTGAAAAGGTATTGTCCTTAGCAAAGGATTCATCTCTAAGAGATAGCATAGAGATCCAGAGAATCCAAGCTTCCGGCGAACATATGAATATCGACACTCCCGCCGATTTGGAGGCATTGCAATGACCGCACGAACTTTGCAATGGGCTATTGATCAGTTATCTAAAAACCGAAAGGTTGCACTCGCTAGTGTCGTTTCGACTTCAGGCTCTGTTCCCGGAAAAGAAGGGGCTAGACTTGCACTTACAGATGCGGATATATCCGGTACTGTTGGCGGTGCAGGGCTAGAGATGAAAGTGATATCAAGACTAAGAGAACTTTTGGAAAGTGCAACAAAACCTTGTGGTGAGATAGCAACCTTTGGTTTGAATAAAGGGGCTAAGGGCTATGAGGTAACACCTCTGGACAGTCTTTGTGGCGGACGTGTAACGGTCGCCTTGGAGATATTGATTCCAATGCCGCATATTCTATTGATGGGAGGTGGCCACTGTGCTAGAGCAATTGCAGAAGCCTGTTCGCCTCTAGATTGGAAATACTCGGTACAAGATTCGAGAGCAGAATATGCGATTCTAGATGGAGCGGTGGAGACTCACCATTCATGTCCCAAGGATTTTCTAATGGCAGAGAGTAATGAATCATTATCTCGTTTCAGTGATATTTTGTTACTAGGTCACGACTGGAAGGAGGATGAAGAACGCCTACTCGGCTTACTTTTCTCTGGATATGATGGGCGATTAGGTGTAATCGGCTCGAAATCAAAATGGAACTCTTTCACAAAAGTTGCACTCGATGCTGGAATATCCCAAGAAAAGTTAGATCGAGTAAATTGTCCAATCGGTCTAGACATCGGTGCAGAAAGTCCTGAAGAGATTGCAATAGCAGTCCTAGCCGAGATTTTAGCATCTCACAAGGGTGTCAATCTCTAAACAGAGTCTTTCTGAAATAGCGTAGTTCTTCGATGGATTCGATAATATCGTCCAATGCGCGATGTGCTTCTTTCTTTTTGTATCGAGGGTTTTCTGGGTACCAACGGTTTGCTAATTCCTTGATTGTTGAAACATCAACAATACGGTAGTGTAGCATTTCTAAAACCTCAGGCATTTCTTTAGCTAGAAATGCTCTATCGGTGTGAACAGAATTGCCACATAGAGGGGCAGTGCCAGGTTCTATATTTTCACTAAGAAACTTACATGTTTGTGCAATAGCATCTTTCAGAGTTACTCCGTCATTACGAACTCTGTCAACCAATCCTGATGCGGTATGATGGGTAGTATTCCATTCATCCATATTTTCTAGCAATTCATCCCTAACTTGAATTGCAAGGTTTGGTCCTTCAGCAATAATATTCAGCTCAGCATCAGTTATTATTGTAGCAATTTCGATTATAGATTCGTTTTCTAAATCTAGACCCGTCATTTCAAGGTCGATCCAAACCATCTCTTTCGCCATATCTACTCCCAGGTGCGCTGAGCGTTTCATCATGGCGGAAGATAATTTCACAATGGAATGAAATCTATTTTCAAATTACCATTAGGTGCAATCGATACCACTGGTCTGAATCCATCATGCGGAGTATTTGCTAATGAATTTTGAATAGCACTCATCAGAGGTGGAGACAGTTGCAAATCGAAGTTTGAATGTGACGCAGATGGCTGAGTGGCAACCTTCTGTTCAACCACTTCTTCAACAGCCTCTTCTTCAATCACTTCTTCTACAGCTTCTTCTTCAGTTTCAGCCTCTTCTTCGACTTCTTCTTCATCATCCTCTTCCTCGATTTCAGCATCCTCAACTTCTTCAAGAACTGGTTCAGGAATAGATAGTGAGCCGCCCTCATCATCAGATTGCATAATTATCGCCTCTTTAGCATCGGTGTAATCTGGAGCGAACAATGTCGAAACTTCTCCCATTCTAGAGATATATGCAAAGCCAAATCCTAATGAGACAACACCCATGAACATCCATGTAATGTATGTGTATAGTTCAGTTTCGAATGTGAAAGATAGCATGAATAGCGAGAATATCGAACCCAAAGATCCTAAGCCTCTGCGCCAAGGAGTTTCAGTTTCATCTCTGAATCCTTGTATAGCAACTCCGGATAGGAATGTTGCCCATATCGCCCATAGCATAGCGTCTTCTTCTGCTTCACCGATTGCCCAAGTTATTCCTATCAAGAAGTATGCAATACCCAATAGTCCTACACGGTCAATCCAGCTGTAGTATTCATTTTCATCACTCCAATCAAACAATTCCCAATTCCATGCAAGACCTGTTTTTGTGGCAATCAATGTGAATAATAGTCCGGTGATCATCAGAACGGTTCCAACTAGTAAATCTTGAACAACTTCAGTTTGGTCAAATTGTTCTAGAACATTCCAAACTGCAAATGCATGTAGTAATGGTAATGCCAGGATCGCATATTTTTGGCCATTTACAAATACATCATAGGTCGCCCAAATAGCTCCAATTATTGTTCCAATTCCCTTGAATGCAGTCCATGAGAATGTCAAACAAACAATTGTCCAGATTCGCAATACTGTGGTCAAACGTTCTCTACCTTGTTTCGTCTTAATGTGGAATGAAGTTATTATTGAATCTGAAACATCAACGGCCTCATCAGCCCATTTGTATAGCCAGCCTCTTTCACTAGCCTGGTTAAGAATTAGTGCAAAGAATCCAGTTCCGAGTAAACTGTGTGTTAGTAGGTCAGTCGCTGAGAAATGATTGAAATTTGAATCATTTGAAAATCCTACTAAGAAGGATACGAAGGCCAAGGTTGGCACCCAAGGAATGAATTCCAATTTTCCAGTAAGTATCGAATACATTGCAAGTAATATGGTCATAGTAAGTAACAACCAACTTGCCTCTGGTAGAACTCCAAACATTCCTAGTGTTAACCAGAATGCAGGTATTGTCATTGGTGCTTGGATTTCATTTTCTCCAATACCATACTGCCTGTCTAAGACTCCTTTTGCTAAAATTATGAGATTTGTAACTGCGATAATGAGGAATGTAAATCTACTCAAATCAAGTATGGTAACTTCTGCTGGATCATATGCTGTAATATCGATGAAGGCTAATATTTCTCCAACAACTGCTCCGTCCGAAATAAACCGGTCTCCATAGTCTGTTGCATAGAATAAGAATGCTATCGGCGCTATACACAAAACTAAGTTTTGTCTGTGAGTTAGAGCTCTTTGGAAGACCAAGATATACATTGGTAGGAATAGCAATCCTCCACTGGTATCCAATAATCCCAAGATAAGTAATCCCAAAAGTGTCGTAATATCTGCAAATCGGTTTAGTGAATCATCATTCAATCCCTTCTTTGCAAGCATTATTGAAACTCCTAATGGCCCAGCAAGAAGTATCAAATCGAAGATTATTGTAGATGCCAATACTATGTCAGCATCGGCTCTAGCCATATTGAGGCTATACGCCATTGGGGCTGCAACTGCTATCATAGTTAGAGTTGCAATCATTCGTCCATTCGACGATGCTTCTTCTTCATCGATGACTTCCATTACAATAATTCCAATCGGTATTATCATCAGTAAAGTCCACAGTAAGTTTTCAGCCAAATCACTAATTCCGACAGATGTAATTGCAACCGTGAACAAAATCATCGGCCCAATTAAACTCATACGACCTAGAGGGCCCCATGCAGAATCTTCTGGATTATGTTCCAATGTTTCGGCATCAGGTACAACCCAAGAGTTGGTGACAGTATCGAATACCGGCATTAACTTCTTTCTGCTTCCTTCTGCCCAATTTAGCATAACGCCGATGTCCAATTCAATTGTTCTGAATTTCCTCATTCCAGCATAGACAATCAATCCTACTAATGCTAATGTAATGTTGAATCCTTGCAAACTTTCTTCCACACTATCAGGCATTGGAACCTCTAATCTATCGAAGAGAGATAAGATGACTGCAATTACCATTGATCCACCTGTGGCAGCCGATGCCTCAAACGCCATCTTGCTATCTTGTTCTTGTTCTGCCTTCATCATCATCATGTAGGATGAAATAATGGCATACAGGAATAACGCCCATGGTACGTAGGGGTCATCTCCAAACAGTACGGATTCAGATAGCACAAGCAATCCTAATGTCACGAAATGTGCCCAATCCGAAAGATGACCTTTCTGTCGTCCAATTTCCCCACTAGCTAATACTGCTACCAGAATTGTAGCTTCTAACCAACCTGGCTCGAAGCCGCCCATCATATGGGATTGAATGAAGAAAGACGCTCCTGTTGCAATCATTGTTGCGTTTGCTACCCAAGGTCTTGTCACCTTGGATATAACCAATAGATATGGGAGCATAATTAGTGTAATTATCCATGGAATTAATGCAGCACTTGGAGTAATTATGAATAAAGAACCTGCTAATCCAATTGGCATGTATGGGATTCTACGCATCAAAGTGGCTGGGAAATATGCTATGAGAACAGCAACCCATAATCCAACTTGTAATGTCAGGTATGGCTCTAATATTCCCATGTCTCCTTGCCTTAGAGGACCTAATATCAACTCGTAATCAGCACTTCTAGCAACGATCATTGCAATGATTACTTCTCCAACTAATAATGCAGAAGTCCACTGCATCAAATCCTGTCTCAATCTTCTATCTGCAGCCAATATTCCTTGTACTGCAATGATGAATACAAGAAGGGATAGCGCTCCTCCAGAACCTACATCCTCGTTATTATATTCGTAAAGAAGTGGTAACAGTCCCGAGGTTACAGCAACAACTGAAAAGATAATCCCACTATTGGAACGTAAAGCGAGCCACATCGAAAACGAAGCTAGTGCAATCATAGAGATTCCAAGTTCATATGACACTATGTTATTCGACCATTCCATCCAGATACTTGAGCCAATCAATGCTACGACTAGAGGGGTAAATGTGGCAACTGACCAACTAAATGTTGTGACGCCTTTTAGACGCATTAGATATGCGGTTTGAGCCAAAGCAAGTAACAAAGTTGCAGCCAATTGAAGATAAATTGCATTTCCAGAAGGTATCCACCCCATGTCTCCAGGATTTGTTCCACTTGGAATTAGCCAATCGACTCCTTGCTCCGCTAGGAAACCGATTAACCATCTTGTTCCCCACAAAGTACCTACTGCTAGGAAGAAAAAGGAGACTCCTAGCATGTAATCGTGAACATTCTGTAATTCATTCCCTCCTTTTCTTCTTTGGAATTCAACTAATGCAATCGCCATCAATCCTGAAATAATACCTCCAATTCCAAGTACTAAAAATTCGGTTTGGGAAGTGTCTTCTCCTCCAAAAGCGATCGATAATAATCCAGCCCATATAGCGATCATTGCTATTGCGAACAATATCAATTGCGCAAATTTTTGCATACCGGTATTGATGGCATTAGGAGGTGCACTACCAACAACTCCCATCGTTACAGATGCAGATGGTGTTGCGTTAGCAGAAAGGTTCCCGACTCTTTCTGAAAGAGTTCTAGGATTGTTCGGTCTTTGGGGTCTCGATGGTAAATTACCCATAATTCTCATGAATTATTACTTTGGAGGGTTTTTCAATGTTGAGCCGGTATATGTGATTATATGCACATTAATCTACCATTTCTGCTTCGACAACCGAATCAATTTCTTCTATCATAGAATCCTGCCCTATGTCAACTTCTTTGCTATCATCTGTCTTAAGGACTGAAGAGACCAAGATTATTGTCAATAATACCGCGGCAATAATTGAACCGTATAGGATTACATTGGATGATGATTCTGAACTTTCTTCAACACTAGATTTATCGGTTAACATAATGTCAATAGAAATCAATGGACTAGAACTCGTTCCTTCAATACCTCTCATCGACAGCGTGTGATTGCCCAGAAGTTCAACACCTGGAAGATGTTCTAACTCGTGAACAATGTCTTCATAGTGAAGAGTAACTGTCATTTCATGGTCATACGAATGTATGTTTGACCATGAGTCTCTCAAGTCATTGCTCATCCACTGTACAGTATCAACTCCTTCGCTCAATTTAACCACAATAGAACCGCCAGGGCCTATCTCTACGTTTCGATTTGAATTCAGTTCGTTGGTTAGTTCGAGTGTAATGTTAGCATTGAAACTCCATTGCTGGTTGTACTCGGCCGCTTCTAAAACCGATTCAAGGGCATTTACATGTCCGTGACCGTATACGTTGTTTTGTCGGTTCTTTGGTAACAAGTCTTCAGCGCAAGGCTGATTTCCTGCCAGTGCAACTTGTTCTGGGCTAAGGGGATAAGTGCACCAACGATAAGTAGCAGTTTCCTGCAAAATATTACGCATGTCAAAAGGAGTAAGGTCAGGGTTAGCCTGTAGCATCAATGCTCCAACACCAGCAGCACCTGGTGTAGCCATGCTTGTGCCACTCATTCCAGTGTATTGGTCACCAGAGTTTGCTTCTACAGACATGATGTTGCTTCCCATGTATGCGATATTAGGTTTGATTCTTCCTTCTTCAGTAGGTCCCTCGCTACTGTACTCAGCGATGGTTGTGTCCTTGTCAAGTGCACCTACAGTAATTACATCTTCAGCAGAACCTGGTGTGCCGATCGTCCCTGGTCCAGCAGAGTTTCCTGCTGCAATGAATAGGGCAATTCCTGCTCGTACCATCTCATTTCCTTGACGGTTAACACTGTCTTCTTCAGAAGATGTCCATTCGATAGGGCCAGGTCCTCCTAGGCTCATTGAAGCGGCTTTTGTGTTATACTGATGCATGGTATCTATCGTCCATTGCATTCCAGCCATGACTGTAGCGAATGAACCGGAGCCTCCAGCATCTAGAACCTTAACTCCTATCAAGTGAGCTTGCGGTGCCATACCCACATGGTCGTAAGTTGGCGCTCCAGTTCCTGCAGTAGTTCCTCCACAGTGTGAACCATGTCCTTGGTCATCGTAAGGGAAATCTGTTCCGTTAGTATTGCCAGGGTTGTTCACGGGGTCATAAAATCCGATAATTTTCGGGTCATAGGTAGTAGGATCATCGTCTTGGTCATCAAGACTTGAGTGATTACCGTCTAACCCTGTATCGATGATTGCAACCGTTGCACCCGCTCCATCATAGCCAGTTTCACCAAATGTTACATCAACGCCATGACCTGCTCTTGCATCAGCATTAGCAATAGTCAAAATTCCATCTAATTCAATCATAACAACGCCAGGTAGGTCTCTTAATGTAAGCAATTCAGTTACAGGGACTCTTCCAGCAAGAGCATCTATTCCATGTAAGGTGAATTGATGCTCATAATCGACATTTCTTTCCAACATATCGATTTCATCTTCCCCGGGGGTGTAATGGAAGTCGATAATTAGAGGTAATGTGTTATCTGCATCTAAGAAAATAGGGTTGTCAATATGTAGTTCAACCATATCTCCAATTTTATTTTGGTTCCTGTCAACCGTGGTATCAGTCCACCATCCTTGAGGCGATTCATCATCATGTACTGGTGATGAAATTGGAACAGTTGCTACTGCTAAAGGAGTCACTAATATCGCTAAGCCAAAAAAACAGAAAATTCGTTTGAAGTTGGTCATCTTCTTCACCGCGCTCCGCGCGACCCAGCAATAGTGTTTGAACCCTATGTTTCAATGCTAAAACGGGATAGATGTGAAAGCCTCAGTACTTTCACATTGTTACATGGGGCTCCAGAATTGGTTCAGTCGAGTCCTGATGTCTACTTGGTTTCGTGAAATAAGCATCATCGATGTTGAAAACATACCCACGGACAGGGGTGCAATAATCGTCTCATGGCACCCCGGTGGCCTATTTGACAAGATGTTGACCAAGAGATTACTGCCCGGCGAACAAGTAGCGTTTGACGGCCTAATAGATGACGATGAAGAGTTAGAACATATCGCATCAAAAGTTGCTGCTGGAAATAATGTCGTAGTTTTCCCAGAAGGAGAATCCCACGATTCACCCAACATCAAGAAAATAAGAGATTGTGCAGCAAAAATAGCGCTTAGGTCGGTTGAATTATCTCAAGGGGAATGCCCAGTTATCATTCCCGTTGGAATACATTATAGTCGCAAATCATACTTCCGAGAAAGAGTGGCTTTAACGGTTGAAAGACCGATTGAAGTCAAGGGTTCAATCGAGGAATTGAGCGATATAATATATGGGGAGATTTCGAGGGCATCCCTTTCAAGAGAACATTGGAAAGATCGAGAACTTATCTGGAAAGCAAGCTCGATAATTAGGGCAGAGAGAGCCAGATTAAATCCTGATTTAGCTGAACGTACAAGTTATGGTGAAGATGTGCTGGGTGCAAGAAGAGTTCGAGCGGCATGGGAATGGTTAGCCATAGATGACTCAACCAAGTGTGAGGCATTAGAAACTCGTACTCGTGACCATATGTCGAAATTAAAATCGTTTAATCTTAAGCCACACCATGTTGATTCAAGGCCCCACTCAGTATCCAACAAAGGCTTTGTAAAATCTATTGCTCAATGGCTATTCGCTTGGTCATTTATGCTAGGATTCGTTACATGGAGTGCCATTATTGGCTCGATACCTCCATTTTTCGCAGTAGTTTCAGTAGATCGAATTTTTGGCTCTAAATTAGATCAATCTAGACGCGGCGCACTGAAACTCTACACTGCATTTGTAGTATATCCAATCTGGTGGATATTATCTGCTTGGGCCTTTACTTGGGCATTATTATCCGATTCTAGTCCTCTTGCGGGTCTAGCAGAATATAGTTTGATTCTAGAATTCTTGTTTTCTTTGCCAGCCTATGCTGTGTACCCCTTGCTACTTTGGTGGATGCCGACCGCCGGTAAGTTACAAGTCAAATTATATTCTCGTGGAACTATATCATGGAGACGTATGCGGCTTTGGGTAAAGTGGAGGGATTCCTCCTTTGATTGGGAAACGTTGTGTCAATCACAGCAATCTTTAGCTTCAGACCTAGTTCAAATTGGTGATAATTTGGTACTTCCTGGTGACAAAGAATGGAAGGAGCCTATGGCTGGTAAAGACGATTTTTCATCAGTTATTCGTAGATAATTTCAATGTAATCTTGTAGAAATTTTGGAAAAAGCATTGAATATTCCGTGCCAATGCTGAAAGGGTGATTCTACTTCCCACTGTTTGGTTGGTGTAACTTATGGTCGGTGAAGAACATGTTTCTATGATTCCTGCGGCTCCTTCCAAAGTCTGGTCGGCCGAGGTAAACGGCCAACCACAAGAGGTTCTTTCACCTTCTAATGCAATCTTACTCGATGTTCTTAGAGATAAGGTGGGATGCTTAGGCGTAAAGCGCGGTTGCGATATGGGAACTTGTGGTTGCTGTGCAGTTCTGGTTGATGGAGAACCTAGACTTTCTTGCTTAACCATGGCTCAAGATGCAAACGGTTGTAGCATTACTACCGTAGAAGGTTTAGCCGATGGCGCTCACCTTGCTCCGATTCAGCAATGCTTTGCAGACCATGGTGGTTCACAATGTGGATTTTGCACTCCCGGGTTTTTGATAACCTCTCAAGCGTTATTGGACAAAAATCCAAATCCAAGCGATGAGCAAGTAGCCTGTGCAATCGAAGGTAATTTGTGCCGGTGTACTGGTTACCAGCAAATTATCGAGTCTATTCAAGCAGCAGCGGCAATTAACCGTGGCGAATCAGATCTTGCAGCACCATCTAGCGATGCACACCCAGACCCTCATCCAAGCGGTCCAGATTGAAATTGAGGTGAGATAATGAGTAAGGATTACGTTCAACAACCTGGAAGCAACTCTGATGTTAGAGTTGATGGAAAGAGAGTTGCTGGTAAATTACGTTTCAATCCCCCCGGTTCAGGAGGCTCTAGGCCCGAAATGGCTGAAAGAGACATGGAATTCATTCCTGAATTACAAGGTGGAAATGAGGCTCAGCCAGCAGGAGCCCATTCGCATGATAAATATAGAACGGGCACTACAGTTGGAAAAAGGACCCCTCTTGTCGATGCAAAAGCAAAGGTTACTGGGCAGGCTTGGTATGGTGACGATGTTAGATTAGCTAACGAATTGATAGGGCGAATAGTGCGTTCTCCGCACCATCATGCTCGTGTAAAGAGCATTGATACCTCGAAGGCAGAAGCCCTTCCTGGAGTTATTGCGGTTTCAACAGGGGCAGATGCTCCAAACAAATTCGGTGTACTTCCTGTAACTAAGGATGAACATGCTATGGCAGTTGAAAAAGTTCGACACGTAGGTGATTTGGTGGCATGTGTTGCTGCAATCGATGAAGAAACCGCCAGAGAAGCAGCGTCATTGATCGAAGTAGATTATGAAGTTCTTGAATCTGTACACGATGCAAAAAAAGGTCTACAGGATGTCGATGACCCAATTCATTGGAGAGGGAAGTATCACATCGGTTCTACCAATATTCAGAAAAGAGTGTTCCAGGAATTTGGAGATCGCTCTAATCTAGAAGATTCTCACGCTTCATACAGTGGCAAATGGAAATTCATGGGTGTAAATCATGGATTTACTGAACCGCATGCAGTAGTTGCACATTGGGACTCTAATGGTCGCTTACAATTGTATACTCCACAGCAAGTTCCGCATTATGCGCATAGGGCACTTGCGACCGTTCTAGAAGTTCCAATGCACCAAGTAAATGTAATCCGAACATTTGTTGGTGGAGGTTTTGGTGGTAAATCAGACCCTTTTCCTCACGAAATGTGTGCGGCTATATTAGCACGTAAAGCGGGAAGACCAGTTAGAATTACATTTGATAGAGAAGAAGTATTTTGGGTTAATCGAGGAAGACATCCATCTAATATCGAAATTAAAATGCATGCAGACGATGAGGGTAAAATCTCAGGTTTAGATATCGATGCGTTGATTGATGGAGGCGGGTTTGCATCCTTTGGTCACGTGACTTCCTACTATAATGGAGTCTTAGCAACTGCTCCTTACGAGTTAGGCTCATTCCATTATACCGGCGCTAGAGTTTGGACAAACAAACCAGCTAGCGGTGCAATGCGAGGTCATGGTGCTGTGAATACTAGGTGTGCTCTAGAAGTTGGTCTAGACGACATGGCTGAAAAAATGCAAGTCGACCCAATCGATTTACGATTGGCCAATCTCCTTCCACCTCATTCCAAAACCATAACTGGATTTAGAATTACATCTAACGGTATGCGTCAGGCATTAGAAAGGGTAAGAGAAGGAAGTAATTGGGATGAAAAATTCAGGAAAATGCCTCTAGGAAAGGGTATTGGAATCGGTTGCGGGTTCTTTATTTCAGGCTCAGGCCTTCCAATTCATTGGGACCCCAATAATTTCCCTCATGCAACAGTTCATATCCAGATCGATATGGATGGCGGAGTTACTGTTCATACCGGAGCTGCAGATATTGGCCAAGGATCGACTACAGCGGTCGCCCAAGTCGTTGCAGAAGTGTTAGCACTACCTCTGGAACTGGTGCATGTGCGCTCCCATGAAAGCGATACAAGTCCCGTCGATCTAGGTTCATACTCTTCACGTGTAACTTTCATGAATGCAAATGCAGCGATTAGTGCTGCTCTAGATATTCGGGAAAAATTGCTTGATGCGGCGAGTGAGATACTTTCTACTCCTTCTGAATATTTGATTCTTAATGATAGAAGAATCTACAATAAACGTGACCCTGCTGAAGGTATTTCATATCTCGATGCTTTGCATAAATCCCAGGAAGATAAGGGTGCTTTAATCGCTAGTGGTGCTTATCGAACACCTCCGATGGGTGGAGTTCACAAAGGCGCAGCAGCAGGACTTGCACCCGCATATTCGTTTTCAGCATATGTTGCTGAAGTAGAAGTAGATGTAGAAATGGGTCTGATTAAGTGTACAGATGTTTGGGCCGCTCATGATTGTGGTAAAGCATTGAATCCTCTAGCGGTTGAAGGGCAAATAATCGGTTCATGCCATATGGGACTTGGACAGGTACTTTCAGAACAGATGGTATATGGCCGAACAGGACATCTTCAAAATCCGAATTTACTTGAATATAAGATTCCAAGTGTTCATGAAATGCCTAATGTTACTCCAATCATCATCGAATCATGTGACCCCGAAGGTCCATTCGGTGCTAAAGAAGCAGGAGAAGGGCCACTATTGCCAATTTTACCTGCGGTTGTAAATGCTGTGTATGATGCGATTGGGATTCGAATTAACGAACTTCCATTAACTCCAGATAAAGTATGGGCTGCAATAGCCAAGAAGATGAAATTAGAGAATATTGCTGATGCAAATGACTTGCCTACACCTCGCCTTGACTTCTCAGAACTGCAAGAGAAATTATTACAACGCTCTTCTGAACATGCAAAAAGAGATGTTCTACGACAAAGGTCGGAAGATACTAATCCATACATCAATGGAGTATTGTTTGGTTTCGACCCTAATATTCCGCCAGAAGAACAAGATGGTGGCTGGAAGATTTCAGTAAGACCTGATTCTGACCAAATAGAAAATCTTGGATTGGCAGGAAGTGCTTGGACAAAAGTTGAGCAAAGACATATGGGGGGTGAGAACTGATGCTAATGCCTCCGTTTGAACTTCACCGACCTAAATCGGTAGAAGAGGCTTGCAATATTGCGCAAGATCTTATTTCTTCAGGTCAAGAATTTGATTGGATTGCAGGTGGTACAGACTTAATTCCAAATTACAAATGGCACATTAATACTAAACCACATGTAATTTCATTAGCAGGTATAGATGGAGTCTCGAATATATCGATGAATGAAATCGGTTGTATGGCTAGACTTCATGATATCTCTCAAAGTGGTGATGCACATCCATTATTGTCTCAAGCAGCAAGTAAGGTAGCATCCTCTTTGATTCGTAGAAATGCAACATTGGGTGGAAATCTTTGTCTTGACACACGATGTTTCTGGTTTAACCAAGCCGAAGAATGGCGCAGTAGTATTGATTGGTGCCACAAGTGTGATTGTGGAACCGGTTCTGATTGCCGTGTAATTCCAAATCAAAATGAACTATGCGTCGCTACATATCAAGGCGATATTGCTCCAGTGTTGATGGTCCTAAATGCAACTGCGCATTTGATTGGACCTAATGGCGCTAGGTCGGTATTATTACACGAATTTTATCAGTTGGATGGTATGACTAGAAATATCCTACAGCCTGGTGAATTTATGCTAAAGATTACACTTCCAGATGATGTATCTGAATGGGTTGGTTCTTATCAAAAATTACGTGTAAGAGAATCTTGGGATTTCCCTGAAGCAGGGGCAGCAGCTGCCTGGAAAAAGGGCGACAGAAGCACTTTGAAAGTTGCTACGACCGCTTTGGAAAGCATTCCGCGCAGACATGATGAAGAGGTGGCAAACTCCAACGGAGATGTCAAAGAGATTTGTGATGCAATTTACAAATCTACCAAACCGGTTAACAATACAGCACTTCCACCTAGGTATCGTAGAAATATGATCAAGGTCTTGGTCAAGAGAGCTTGCGAGGAATGAGTATGAAGCGTGGATTATCTGTCTTGCTAATTTCGCTAATGCTAATGCCTGCAGTCAGTTCACAAGGGCCTGGATTAGAACAACCTGAATGGAATATTGGTTGGGTTTTGGAAGAAGATACTTTGTATATGGATTTAGATTCTGATACCTATCGTTATTCTATGATTATAGAATTCTGGGTCGATAACAGCAGGCCAATTCCACTCAATGTAGATTTAGATGCCGAATTTGATATCGATGCAGAAATGGACTATCCAAGCCAAGTTTCAGTCGGTGCAAATTCTAATGAGACATTTGAGATCGAATTAACCGGAAGTGGAATTAACTCAGATGGCGGTTTTTTGGATGCAAAGAGTAACCGCACTCTAACTCTTAATGCCCAAGAGGTACTTGGCGAGCAAAACATTGGTTCGAACGAGATAGAACAAATTCTGAAATTTTCCTCCCTACACCAATTCACGGTCTCATTTTCTGGAGATTTGGTAGCAAATGATGAGATAAAATCTGGTACAGATGAAGATTTAGATGTTGTAATCACCAATTCAGGAAATACAATCGATGCAATATCTCAAATCGATTACCGTTTCAGTGGGTGTCCGCAAATGAACTATGCCTATGGCGGTTACACAAATATCCTATCGGATACTGGTGCAGACCGAGTAACAGACAAGCCATTGGAGAAGGGCACTGCAATCCCCGATGTCGCCTATACTACCATGAACCTCGAGGCGCCATCTGGCCATCCCGATAAGTCTTGTAAATTCATGGTTGATGTCACCAGTGAAGGTAATGGAAAAACATATTCCGGTATCATGGAATTTACTGTTGAGAAAATTGAATCGATAAGTAACGAAAATAATGAGGAGAACGGGGATAAAGATACAACTTCAGATTCTTCAGATTTTGCTGTTGAAGACAACTCATTACCGGCCATATCTTCTCTATTATGTATCCTAACTGTGATTTTTTCTGCCGTAATTCGTCGAAATGACCCTAAATAATGCCTCCAATCGGGGATGATATTCCTTGATTTAGTATGATACTAACAGACTTGGACCGAGCAAGCCACGATAATCTATATGAGTGGGGTGAAGTTGCGAAAGATGTTGCGTTTGTGCGTAGCCGAAATTGAGGTAGGATAAAATGGCGGAAGAAGAGGCAACTGGGGTCAAGTTAGAAACTTGGCTATTGGTTGGATTCTTTGTGGCTATACTATTGTCTACCACAATTATCATTGCAACCTCTGCAGGTAAGGATACAGTTTATTCTGCATATGTGACCGATGAGGAGCCAAATCTTCAACTTCAGCAGATTTCAACAATGCGAGATTCGTTGGGCGAAGGCGGTAATGAATACGTTGTTGCTAACACAATGTCTACTCCAATGCTTGTCAACGATTGGAGAGAACCACATCGTACAATGCTGATTATTGCAGCTCCTGAAAAGCCATTCGATAACGCAGAAGCAGAAGCAATATACGACTTTGTAACCGAAAAAGGTGGCAAGGTGATTATCGCTGCAAGTTCGACCAATGCTCAAACAGTTGCTGACAAATTCGATGTTAAATTCTTTGATGCCCCAGTAGTAGACCCTAATCGGTTTTACGAAGTTGCTGACCAAACCGGTGTCGCTGAAGAGCCAGATGCTCGCAAACTATGGGCAGTTGCTGGAGTAAACAAGGTATGGGATGACCAATTCGAGCGAAGACCATACTGTAGTAGTAATGATCTCCAAGACAGTAACAAATACAATGATTGTGCACTACCAGTACTTTTCCACAGGCCTACTGCAATTCAGGTATTAGATAACGAAGATACTTCTAGAAATGTCAAGGTTCTAGCGCACGCTTCAGGTTCAGCCTTCATCGCAAGAGAGAATATGGATGCCAATGATCCTGACAACCCAATTCTAGGTGGTAACAATACCGGATTAATCGTAAGAATGGATTATCCAGGAATTGAGACAATCGACCAAGTCAAAGGTGTAAGGGAAGGACAAGTCGATGTTACTGGAAGCATTGTATTCATCTCTGACCATTCAGTCTTTGCAAATCATTTGTGGGATATCGCTGATGCTGAAGTTACCGGTAAGCAGCAGTGTGATTCAGGATTTTATGGAGAGCGCTCTTGCTGGGACTCTTTACTATCCGCAACAGATGGTAGCGAAACATCTTGGAATGGAAACGAGGATTACTTCGTCACTCTAATCCGAGATATGATGGAGCACGAAAACGAAGAAATTTCGACAGTCATCACTAGTGAGAATAGTAACTTCTACGTTGTTTTCGATGAATCGAGACACGTAACTTCCGCAATGTCTTCTCCGTTCTCAGAAGCAATGGGAGCAATAGTTATGCTAACCAGCGACACACTACTAAAGTGGCTAATCGTCCTTAATCTGATGGCATTACTATCCATTGCGATTATGGTTGTTCCAGAAAAAGAGAATTGGCGCCACGTATTCGATCTTACTAGATTCAGGGAGAGGCCTAACAAGGTCGACCCGAATTTATACTTGAAACGCGTACGCGAGGCTATGATGGCTAAAGTACGCCAATTTAACGACCTGACCCGTGATGAGATGGCCAGGAAAACCCCCGGCGAAGTACAGTCTTTGGTAAAGGACCCTCGCCTAATCGAGTTGTTGTATTCACAACAGCGTTCATATTCCAACGAAGAACTGAGGCAATTATTGCAACAGATTCGACGTTGGGGAAAGTAACCCAAAGGAGGTAACAAGACATGCAGCCAGCACCCCCCCCACCCGCAGCCCCCCCTGCGCCGGCACCACCTGCACCAGCAGCACCGCCAGCACCGGCACCAGCCCCAGCAGCGCCACCAGCGCCTGCACCAGCAGCTCCGGCACCCGCCCCAGCAGCTCCGGCTCCTGCCCCTGCAGCACCTGCACCAGCAGCACCAGCCCCGGCACAGGCACAGCCTAAACACCAGAGTAGCCCAGAGGTCCGAGAACGCCTTCAAGCCGTAGGAGCAATCGCAACAGCGATTAGCGCCGAGGTTCAGAAAGTAATTATCGGTAAGGCACACGTTATTGACAACGTTCTGATCAACATTCTTTCGAATGGTAACTTACTGTTCGAAGATTACCCAGGACTTGCAAAGACATTGATGACCAACACTTTCGCAGATGCGTTGGGTTGTGACTTCAAGCGTGTGCAGTTTACCCCGGATTTGCTACCTGCAGATATTACCGGTACCAATATCTATGATGCTAAGAAGGGAGAATTTACCTTCAAGCCAGGTCCACTATTTTGTAACCTGCTACTAGCTGACGAGATTAACCGTGCTCCTCCTAAGACTCAAGCAGCTTTGCTTGAGGCTATGCAGGAGAAGCAGGTGACTATTGGTACAGTCACTCACAAATTACCAGCACCATTCATTGTTATGGCAACCCAAAACCCTGTTGAGCAAGAAGGTACCTACCCTCTTCCAGAGGCGCAATTGGACCGTTTCATGTTCAAGATGAGCGTTGGATACCCTGACCGTGCAGACGAAGACGAAATCCTTCGCCGCCGTATTACACGTGGTAAGGATGCAGTCGATGTCGACGTCATCACAGACCCACAACGTGTTATTGCAATGCAACAGGCTTGTGAAGACGTATATGTCGACCCAGCCCTACGTATGTACATGGTCGAAATCGTAAGCAGAACTCGTGAGGACCCTCGTGTTCTCGTAGGTTCTTCGCCTCGTGGTTCTCAGGCTCTTCTGAAGACCTCACGTGCAGCAGCAGCTCTACGTGGCCGTGATTTCGTAACACCTGATGATATCAAGACTGTATCAGAACTTGCTATTGCTCACAGAATTATCCTAAAGCCAGAACACCAAATCAAAGGTTTGGAACCTGGAGAGGTTGTTCAAGCAATTTTGCGAGAAGTACCAGTCCCTACCGTTTGATCGGTTTCTAATTTGGAAATAGAGAGAGGTGCGTAGCATGTGGAGTCGTAAGAGTGCAATGTTAGGATCCCTAGCAGTAGCAATGTATTTGCTAGGATTGACATTGAGGAATTCTCAGTTGGTTACCATTGCTGTGGTAATCTTCGTATTCCTTACTTGGGCAGCATTATTCGGCGGTCACGCCGATGTTTCTGCTAGCGGCAGGCGTGCTGAAGAATGGAGTGGCGAAGAAGGTGTATCACTTTCGAATGTCTCTGCAATGCGTAAACTCTCTAGTGCCCGAATTTTTGAAGATGGCGACGTAGGAGTGACTTTGCGGATGCAAAATCACTCTGCATTAGGTAAGATTTTGGAAGTGAAGGATAGAGTTCCTGAAGTAATGCGTATCAAAGATGGTGCAAATTACATTTTGATGGAACTTGGTCCTCGCCGTGAAACCTTCATTGAATACACAGTTGAATGTCCTCTAAGAGGATTCTACAGTCTTGGACCGGTTGCTGTTCGTGTCCAAGATCCATTCGGATTATTCCACAAGGAAAAGGAACTGCATGTCTACAACGACTTCCTTGTGTTCCCGAAGATGGAGGATTTGAAAGATACATTCGTCAAGTCTCGTGTTCCGAAGATTTTCACTGGTGCTGTAAATATTCGTCAACCAGGTCCTGGTTCAGAGTTCTACTCACTTCGTGAGTATTTCGATGGAGACTCATTCCGAGCTATCAATTGGTCTGCATATGCTAGAAGTGGTAAATTGATGGTCAATGAACGTGAAAGAGATGCGGTAAGTGATATTATTCTAATCGTAGATTCTCGCGCTGTCTCCGAAACTGGTCCAGTTTCAAGAAATGCTCTGGTATACTCTACAAGAGCAGCAGCAAGTCTGGCTAAGTTCTTCTTAGGACGTCGTGATTCTGTTGGATTAATCACTTATGGTGATGAAGTAGTAAGCATTGACCGAGACACTGGTAAGAAGCAACTCTATGTGATATTAACAAAACTTGCTGGCGCAATGGCTCGTGGAAATATTCCATTACAAGTTGTCGTCAATAGAATTCTACCTCACATCAACAAAGGAAGTCCAATCATCGTTCTATCTAATTTAGAAGATGATCCAACAATTGTAAACGCACTTCGTGATTTCAGAGCTAGAGATTTCGATGTCACAGTTCTTTCGCCTTCTAGCCTTGAATTCGAATTCGATGCTAAGAGATTGGACCGAACTGGGTATGAAGTTCTCAAGACCGAGCGAGATGTTTTGATCAGCGAGTTGAGAGGCTTAGGCGTGAACATCATGGATTGGGAGCCTGATATGCTACTATCAACCGCACTTGCAGGAGCAAGAGGATTCTAAGGAGGGGGAAATGAATGGCAACAAAATCCGGCGACACAGCACACCTATACGATGGTAAGACTGTTCGCTCTTCCGCACCTTCAAGAAAGAAACTTGCAGGAAATGCATCCGCAACAGGTGAAATTCCCAAAGACGCAATACCAACTGTAGAGATTCCTACATTTATCGAGAGTTTACTCGGTGGACCTCTAGTGCCAAAGATGAAATTCCTTCCTGCCGACAAAATGGTTCAAAATTTACAATTAGGTTGCTATGGAGTACTAATCGCACTAGGAGTTTTGACATATATCGTCACTCCAGCAGTTGGAACGATATGGTTTGCAGTTACAGGTTCTATGACAATTGCAACCATTCTACAACTAATGATCGTAGTAAGCGCTATCGGGACTGGATTTTGGGGAACTATGTCACGAGATGCTAGATTTATGCTTGCGTCTTATATTCTATTCATACTTTCAGTAATGCGTTTCGCATCATCGAAGGTTTCACTATCACAAGATCTATTCAACTTTGGAGATAGTGAACTATTACTCACAATATTAGTGGTAATTTATGCAGTACTATTGGTAATGTATTTCGAACTATCAAACGGTGTTCTTCGATTCAGTATGCTTGATACATCAATCAGAACCCGTGAAGTGTATGTGATGAATGTCAAGAAGATTATAGGCAAATATCATCGCTCTCTGGTAATCAATCCGTTGATTGCAGGAACTTTAGCAATGCTAGTATTATCTGTTAACACAATATTACCAGCATTCATCTCTCTATTCTCCGAACAGACAGCACTGAGAATGTCAGAGTCTGTTGAATTGATTTCAGTATACGGAGTCGCTCTTGGAACTCTATTCGTATTCATTGTAGTAGGGGCTCTATTCGCCTTAGATTTGCCAACTCACTTGCAATCTTGGAGAGAGAACAAGGACTGATACAACTCTAAGAGTGTTTCAGGTAAATTGTTTGAATCAATTATTATTCTAGTTCCGTATTGATTACTAGATACTAATTCGTGTTCTATCGAGGCTGGTATTTTACCGATTATTGAGACTATTGCAGTTCTAAACTCTGTTTTTCCTTCGATATATTCTTCCAAATGCTGTAAGTCATATGCAGGAATTATCAATTTCATCTCTTCAGGATTTGAATGCATCAACCATGGATTGATATCTAATTCCTCTATTCGTGACAATAACTTACTGTCCAGTGGCTTGTCATCGGTAATGATTGCTACACCTGGCTGGCAACCAATTGCAATGATTTCATCAGATTCTATGTCTGGCCCAATAACCGTAGGAGCCGGTTTGAACGGTTGATGGAAATTTCTGATTTCTAGAGGTATTCCATCCCCTACAAGTGGGGATACTGTGGCGGGATGTATTACTGGAGTCCCGTGCCTAGATAGCTCTGCTGCTTGGCCATAACCGAGGTATTTGATTGCGGGTGTTTCAATTCCCCATCGTGGATTGAGCCTTTTTATCCCATCAACATCCTTCCACAAAATCAACTTTGAAGCCTCCATCAAGTTTGCGAATGCTGCAGCAGAATGGTCAGAGCCACCCCTAGAGAGTAATGCAATGTCTCCATCATCTCCTTCTCCAAACCACCCGGTTAGAATTGGAATTCCAACCAATTTAGTTCGATCTAACTTTTTAGATGATTCAGGGATATCAATTGATTTTGCTCTGCCGTTTCCTTTGAGTTTGAGACCGATATCTTCAGCGCCCACTGGATGTGCCTCAGATAAACCATTTTGTCGCAACCTATGGGCTACTGCAAGAGCACTCAACCTTTCACCAGCAGCTAAAATTAAATTTTCAGAACGTAAAGATTCTTCACCGCTTGAGAACTTTAACAATTCCTTAGAAATTCCATTAATCACTTTGTCAAACAACTTACCAAACACTCCAGAATCTAATCCAGGAGCAAATCTGAGATGCTGATAGATTAGGTCTTGAACTAGCCTACCTGCATATCTCGGTTCTCTTGCTGCTCGAATTAATCTATCAGTCATCCCCCATAATGCAGACACTACGACAATAGGTGTTCCTTCGAAATTGGCAATGATTTGACTTATTCTATCTATGTCGCTACCATCGCGAAGGCAAGATCCTCCAAATTTGTGTACTACGATGTCATTCATCGATATACCCTCCTTGGATTCCTAAATCTGCGATAACCAAACGAGCGACCGCTTCTACAACGGGGCGTGCTCTAGGTGCTATAACGGGGTCATGTCTACCTTTGATTGCTAATTCTTCCATCAGTCCTGTAGTCTGATTGAATGTTTCTTGGGGCCGGGATATACCGCTTGGTGGTTTGAAAGTAATTCTAACATGAATCGGAGCGCCACTAGCCATTCCTCCTAGAGCACCATCAGCGCCTTCTGAAAGAGACATATTTTCGCCCCATTTGTCGTTATGCTCACTACCTTTCATTTTACCAGCAGCAACACCACGTCCAAATTCAACCGCTCTGGCTGCAGGAATTGCCATCAATGCTCTTGCTAAGGCCGGCTCAATTCCGTCAAACCAAGGCTCTCCTAAGCCAACAGGTAGTCCCGATATGACCAAATCAACACGGCTACCCAATGAATCACCCTCTTTACGCGCTTGTTCTGCTAAAGCAATGCCTTCCTCGCCTTCAAGGTCTCCCAATGCACCAACTGTAGCTTCTATCTTCCAATCTTCAGGAATAATTTTTCTCGATAATGAGGATGCTGCAACAAGTCCAGCGGTTAGTCGAGCAGAAAATGAACCTCCTCCTCTAAGATCAGCAGCACCTTTTGATTTGATATTGATTGGATGGTCTACGTGTCCTGGTCGTGGTTGATTAGGAAGGAAAGAGTAGTCCTTGGAACGAACGTCTTGATTTCTAATTAGAAGTAAAATTGGCATTCCTGTAGTTTTCCCTTCATGCACTCCAGATAGGATTTCAACTTCATCGGTTTCCTTTCTCTTACTCGCTAAACCTGAACCAGGTCTTCTCGAAATCATGTCGTCAACAAGTTGGTCCAAATCTGGCTCGACATTAGATGGCATTCCTTCTATAAGGGCGCCAACTGCGGGGCCATGAGACTCTCCAAAGAGAGTTACAACAATGTTTTCCCCCAGGCTCATGCGCATGAGTATCAATCCGTTGAGCCGGCTTTCATTGAAGAATGTGATTATTCGTCCACAGATTCAAATTCAGCATTAATTACCGTTGTTTCGATGATTTCGACATCATCGAATTTATTGTACCATCGTAAAATCCTATCAATCGAAGGTTGACTAATGGCAGGTAAGAATATTGCAATTGCGGGCCCTGAACCACTCATTCCTGCGGCTCTTGCACCATTGACAAAGGCATCATTGGCCAATCTTCGACCAGTGGTGTCGTTTAATGCACCAACAACTCCTCTTCCATTCCAAGTTAAGGCGACCAACTCTTTGCCTTCTTGTAAGGCAGTAAGCGCTTGAGAAAAGGCCTGCTGATGGAATGTAAAATCTTCTAAAACTGGTTTTTCCTTTCTGTCCCCACGAATAATTAGAATCACTTTCCAATCTTCTGAAGAAGGACCTTGAGATTCCAATAACAGCCCCGAACGAGCATCTTCTGCATTGGCATCGATTAATTTCCAACCACCCTCTAATGCTGCCCATGAATCATCATAACTTCCAGTAATTGATACACCTGCAGCCAATTGAGCAGCTGCTGAAATATCTACAATGTCTGCATTTTCTAATTCGGTTTCAGTAGCATCGCACAGTGCTTTGATCGCAGCAATCGATACTGCAGCACTTGATTTCAATCCCTGCCTAGGAGGTATTTTTGATTTCACTGTCCAAAAAAATTCTTTCTCTGGTAGGGGGTGTCCTGCACTTTTCCACGATGAAACAACTTGTTCTAAAAGGCCATCAGGGTCATCTAATTCTCTCTTAGATTCTTTATCTAATAATTTGACACGAACAGGTAAATCGAGTGCTAGTGATGCCCCATATCCAAGTCCAGCCGCATGCAGGAGGCTACATCCTCCATTTGCGCTTCCTGAACCGATAACAGCCATCTAATCACCTATTTTTCTGTTACTTCAGCACTAATTGCTTGCCCAACATGACGGCCAGACCCTCCACTCCAGCCCAACAATGTCGTTTTTGATTTCAGTTCAGTAATCGATACGAGGTCGCGGGAGGCTGAGACGAGTCTAACTGTCTCTGCTTGCTGGAGAAGCGTACCTGCTTCATTATGCTTTTCATCTCTCCATCGAAATAAAATAAATGGGCGCTTTTCAATTTTGACTCTACCCACGGTAGCAGAGCGACAATGACCATCTTGGTTGACAACCATTACCTCATCACCCATTTTTAGTTCTGAAAGATAAGATGTCGACCAATCTGCATTCAAAACATATGAATTAACAGAACCAGCATTAACTCTAAATGGCCTGGTTGGAACGAATTCAGATTCAACAGTTTCACCATGAACTAGAATCATTGAGTTAGCACTGGATCCAACCAATATACCTTCTCCCATCCCAAGCAAAGATGTCAAATCCACACAAACTCTGTCTCCAACACCACCTTCCTTCACTTCAATTACCTCGAATTCAGAGAGGCTAAATTGACTGGTTTCTTCTTCAATGGATGACTCTTTCAAAGTCTCTCCTCTTTGAGATTTAGCAATCAATGCTGTTGGTAATATGTCCTCGGTAACTAGTAAGGCATCTACTCCGACCTGCAAAGCAAAAGCCGCACCAAGGACTTGTTCTGCAGATGAAATTCTTGCAGCAACCTTTGTTGGACCACCGTCACATGATGCAATTATATTCTCGATAGGAATCATTTTCCATTCACCTAAGTCTAGAAGAATCCATTCGATACTACCTGCCATAGCACGGGCTCTGGCTTGGCCTTCAGAGTTACTTACATCCACTCTACGACCGACTTGTCGCCCATCGATGTACAATGCATCTCCATCGACTTGTAAATCATCACCTACGACTAGATCTACTCCATCTAATCGAGTTCCTGATTCAAGCCAAATCTGCATTCTATCACAATCCAGCATCCTGCATAGCACTTTCCACACTTGAATTGTTGTGAACGATTAATTTCAGTGCGGTGACCATTTTATCGGGATTGTGATGTGAGAAAACCTGTCTGCCCATGCAAACCCCTCCCCCACCTGCTTGCATTGCTTGATGGACGGTTGTGAGGATCTCTTCAGTACTTGAACCGGCAGGACCTCCTGCAATAAGAACCGGAATTGGAACTGCAGCAGTTACCTTGCGAAATGATTCAATAGACCCAGTCCATTTTGTTTTGACGACATCACATCCTAATTCNAATGCTAATCTTGCTGCATGTGCAGCACCCATNGTGTCATCTCCTTCCATGANCCTTAGGTTTTCTCCACGNGGNTATATCATTCCTAATACGGGGCAGTCTAGATATTGGGCATCTTGGGTTATTACTCCAAGTCGCTCAATCATTTCAGGTTCTTCAGGACTACCCATGTTGACTTGAACACTTACTCCACATGCGCCTCTAGAAAGGGATTCTTCTACACTTCCTACAAGCACTTTGTCACTAGACCTCTCTCCTGCATGTCTGGTAGATACCGATAGATGAGATACAAAATTACATTGTTTATTTGAAGTAGAATAGTGCGACACAACACCTTTTTGGGCAACAATAGCATCTGCATGAG
The DNA here is from genome assembly GCA_002689345.1 of Methanobacteriota archaeon. GTDB lineage: Archaea > Thermoplasmatota > Poseidoniia > Poseidoniales > Poseidoniaceae > MGIIa-K1. The sequence goes on from NZFU01000064.1 coordinate 26,984, forward strand.
AGATGGCTGCTATCAATTGGTCAAGGTTTTCTAATCCCTGGACAGGGTAGTCTGAGACCCCGTGGTCGATAGGAATCCATACGCCCTTTCCATTTGGTAAAATAGCATCAAGCGGAGGCGACCTCTCATTTCCCATGTTGATAGGCGGGATGTGAGTTATAGACAAGACTTTCTCACTTGGAAAGATGAGTCTTTACTGCCCATTCAATCAAAGATGCTTCTGCTTTAGACAAATGTTCTTGCAGTGTAGAGCGTGGAATTTCAGATAACTCAGACAGTTCTTTTTTAGTGATTTTTCTTGGATTTTCATAATAACCAGATTGAACTGCAATAATAGCGACCTCAAGTTGCTTAGGCGTTAATACTTTGAGAACACTGTCCTCGATTTCGGCGATGTCTACAACATTTACACTATCTGGAGGTAGCATAATTCTTGCAGCTTTCAAAAACCCACTTACGCCTTCTGGCAACCCTCTAATTGTAATTTGAACACCATCGGCTCCTATGACATAAGGAGGTATAACATGAAGACTATCAAAGTTGATTGCAGCAACCGATAGCGGATGATTATTCCATACTACAATATAGCCTTCACCACCACTATCGGGCAATGGATAAGGGTTCATTGGACCTTCAACATTCAAGTATGGAATTTGACTTAAATCATCAGAACCCTTACCTTCACGAAATTGAACTTTTACTAATTGTCTAACTCCTTTTTTAGTTACTTCGAGGTGTGCCACCACTTCAAATGAAGATGCAACTTGCGTAATAAGTCCGATATCAGATTTTGAAACAGAACTTGGTTCCCACTTTAATTGGACTTCGCGCACAAATGATGTTTCGGTGCCGGGTTTATCAATAGTGGGATTTCTTTTGAAATGACTATAAGGGTAATTATAGTGCATTGTTTGAGTTACATGCCTTTGATGGAAATAAACGGACTGCAACGCCATTACGAACTTGCTTCAGGTGTAGTTAGGGCTTTGGATGGAATCGATATCAACATAGAAAAAGGCGAGAGGATAGTTCTTCTCGGTCCATCAGGATCTGGTAAAACCACTCTTCTGAATTGTGTTGCGGCTTTAGATAGTCCAACAGGTGGGAGTTATTCCTTTGATGGCGAGGATGTTCCTCGAAATAAATCGGAAGAAATGACAACTTTCCGTAGAAAAAATATTGGTTATGTATTCCAGTTTTTCAATTTGTTACAAGATCTAACTGTACTGGAGAATATTCTGTTAATTCAAGAGTTATCTGGAAGCAGAGATAAACAAAGAGCATTGGATTTATTGCAATTAGTTGGTTTAGAAAAAGAAGTTGACCGCTTCCCAGCAGAAATCAGTGGGGGTCAACAGCAGAGAGTAGCGATTGCTAGAAGCTTAGCAAAGAGTCCAAAACTGCTACTCGGAGATGAATTAACCGGGAACCTTGACTCAAAAACATCTGCTATGGTGATGGAAGTATTGGTCAAGGCATGTGAATCTGAAGAGATTACAACAATCATGGTTACTCACGATGAAAATTTATCAAAATATGCAACCCGTGTGATTAGACTTGACAGTGGAAAAATCGTATCTGATGAAAAAGTAAATCAGTGAGTGATAATATGTCAATGCTACTAACAAAACGGTTGGCCAGAAGCCTCTGGCGAACAAAACTACGTCTCTCAGCCGTAGTTTTCATGGTGGCCGTAGGTGTCTTTGCAGGCATATCATTCGGAACTTATGCCAATGCTGCATCAAATCTGTATGATGGAATATATGATGGTGAAGATGGAGTTAACCTGCCCGATATCTGGGTAGAAAACCCAAGTGGTGTTTGGAATGATTCAACCTCAGAAAATCTGTGCGAATCAATTTCAGACAGATGGCCAGATTCTGATTACTCCTTGGAAAACTGCGAAGCGAGATTAATTCTTGATGGCATTATGTATGATGTGGATTCCGATGGAAATGAAAAGGTAATTCCTGCTGTTTGGCATGGTATTGACGAGGGAATTGTAGACAAAGTTTGGATGCCAACCGAAAGTGATTTTTCATCAGGTAGATTAGCTGAAAATTCAAATGAAATTGTATTGGATAGTCATATCGCACTTGATTTGAAAGTAGAATTGGGAGATGAAATAGAGATAAGTTCTGGGCATGGAAAAATGTCTTATGAAGTCGTAGGAATAGGCTTTCAATCAATGCATCTATATTTTGCAACTGAAGGCTCAACTTTACCGGCAGATGATGGAACCTTTGCCACTGGATACATGACGGATTCAGGTTTAGAAAGATTAGCAAACTTGAGTGCAGGGTCTTCTAATCTAATTCTAATCGATGTCCAAGGCTCCCCAGTATATGATCTACAATCGACCGATGACATCAATGAAAATGAAGAACTTACCAAATTGGTTAGCGATATCTCAATATTGATGGGAGATCTTGACGATACTCCAGTTAGTGTGTATGACCGTTCTGGTGTGTTTTCTGTAGAAGTATTACGAGCAGATGCAGAGGGTGCAGTCAAAATGTACCCATATGTCACTGGAATGATTGCTGCAATAGCAGGAATAACGATTTTCTTAAGTCTTCAGAGATTAATTCAATCACAAGCAAAAGAAATCGCCGTTCTTAGAACACTTGGGGTCCCAAAAATGTCGATTATGCCAGGTTACATCTTGGCACCTATTGTCATTGGATTATTAGGGTCATTTATCGGCACTTTACTCGGCATATATTTTGGAGCCCCTGGTATGCTTAGTTTTTATGAGCAGATAATTGGTTTACCGATAAATAACGCTACAGACACGTCTTTAGTAATGCAAAATATCACTATAGCTATGATTATTGTATTATTAGCCGGATTACGTCCTGCATGGCAAGCATCAAGGCTACAACCACTAAATGTATTCAGAGGTCAACATGAAGTTAAACTATCTTCAAGGAAATTGCAAAAACTTACTGCGAAATTACCAGCGACAGTCGGATTATCTGTGCGTTCAAGTCTTCGTAAACCGATGAGAGTTGGATTTACGTTTTTCGCAGTTGGAATATCGATGTTACTATTCGGTGCCATGTTATTCATGATGTCATCTATGGAGGATAGCATTCTTGGTGGGATTAAAGATAAACAGTCTTGGGATATTCAAGCATCTACTCCTATCGATGGAGAAGATGCAGTAATAGATTGGGTAGACCAGAATGATGGGCAGTATGAATTGCTGATCAATTTCCCGATAGGTATTGAAGATGATAATCGCCAAATGATGGCTTATGGTTTGGACAAATTTTCAACAACCGACGATAAAGATTCTATGATAATGGTAGATTTGTTAGATGGGGATTTACCTGAACAAAATACCGGCAATATACAGGTACTAATAGACCAAGGAACCTCTGAATTCCTCGATTGGAAAACAGGTGATGAAGTTTCAATATTAGTTGGAAATGATATGCATACAGTTGAGATTACTGGAATAACGAAGGGTGAGATTTCTCGAACGATATATTTCCACAGGGCAGATTTATCAGAATTGGTAGGACTTGAATCTACATCTGTATTGATCGAGTTACCAGATGAAGAAACATCATTGGATGGCCTTTCAGAGATAACGATTGGATACAGTCTGAAAAAGGATACTATCAAGACATTTGAATCATTACTCGAACAACAGCAACAGTTCATTTTCGCAATACAATTCCTAGGAATAATTATTGCAATAGCAGTGTTATTCAATACATTGCTAATGAATTTGGCAGAGAGGGACACCGAATTAGCAACACTGAGAGTTCTTGGGGCACCAATGAGTAAATTAGGTAAAATGATGCTATGGGAGCATTTGGGTATAGGGTTGATAGGAGGAATACTCGGTGCTCTATTCGCTTACTTTGGAACAGTGTTGCTTATCTCATCACAAGTACAATGGGCATTTTACTTTACCATAGAGCCTCAATTCGCAGCGACCATGACAATCGTTGGAGTGATAGCAGGTATCTCTATTGCCTTGACACCGATTGGTATGTGGAGAATTAAGAAGATGAATCTAGTTGACAAAGTCAAGGACCTTTCAAACTGATTTTCTTTTTTTGGAGCCAAAAATACGATATTGATAGCCGATGGTAATAAGTCCCAGTTTGACTTAGCCCGAGTTATGGAACTCGGTTCGTGGTTAATGATTGGCTTTCTCGGAGGCGCCTTTCTATTCGGAATCTGGTTCATGTTAGTGCGTGATGACGACCGTAATTCCCGTACAATGACCATCCAACGACAGGATTTGACTCGAAGAGGGACTCCTGATTTTTCTAAAGCACACAATGAATTTGACCGTAAACTAGCCGAAGTTGAACGCCATCTTGACTCGAAGAGGAGAGATGAGCGAGCGATTCTTCTAGCCGAAGAAGAAGCACGTAAGGCATTAGCTGATGAGGCCGCAAAGAAGTTGATCGAAGAAGAGCAAGCTAAAATTGCCGAAATAGAAGCGGAAGAAGCTAGGAAGAAGGCTGAATATGAGGCTACTAGAGAAGCCGAATTGGAAGAGGCACGAAGATTAGCAGAAGAGCGTGAAGCAGAGCGTTTAGCAGAAGAGAAGAGACTAGCAGAAGAGCGTGAAGCAGAACGCCAACAAGAATTGGAAGAGGCTGAAGTTGAACGCCAAGCAGAAATCGAGGCTCTAGAAGAATCTGAAGAACTCGAGGCTCAGATGGCTTCAGAGCAGGCAGAGCGTGAATTAGAGAAGCGTTTGGATAGGGAAGGTGCAAAAACTTCTGAGGTTCAAGTCTCACTTATGTGGGACAATTACAATGATTTGGATTTGCATGTCTTATGTCCGTCAGGAGAGAGAATTCATGGAGGAAACAAAATTTCTGAATGTGGTGGAGAACTCGATGTTGATGCAAACGTTCGTCCTGAAACCAAGAAACCTGTGGAAAATATTGTTTGGCCTAATTTCAAAGCACCTCCTGGCGATTACAAGGTATATGTTCACCATTACAAGAAGCATAAGAAGCGACGTTCCAAAGACCCTACAAAGTTCAAGGTAGTCTGCAATTCAGGCGGCGAAATCACCCATTATGAGGCTGAATTGTCTCATGGAGACCCGATTATGCTGGTTTGTGAATTTACACTTGAAGCACCTGAAGAAAGAGGTTCTGATGAAGATAGAGAAAAGGCAATCGTTGAAGATGAGATTCAGAAAATTGCTGAAGAAGAGCAACTTGCCATCGAGTTAGAAGAGACTAGACAATTAGAATTGGCAGAGGCTGAAGAACAACGATTGGCGGAAATTGTTGAGAATGAGGCGGCTGAACTTGAATCAATTAAGGCTACTCAGGAAGCAATGAAAGAACTCAAAGAGAGACTAGAACGCGAAGGAGCCAAGTCTTCAGATGTTCAGATTTCATTAATTTGGAATAACTACAACGACCTCGATTTACATGTTCTTTGTCCATCTGGAGAGAGAATCCATGGTGGAAATAGAGAATCTGCTTGTGGTGGAGAATTGGATGTTGATGCAAACGTTCGTCCTGAAACCAAGAAGCCTGTGGAAAATGTGGTCTGGCCAGAAGGAAAAGCACCAGGTGGTACTTACAAAGCATATGTCCACCACTACAAGAAACACAAGAAGCGACGTTCTAAAGACCCGACTAAATTCAAGATCATCTGTAATGCAGGTGGCGATATTGAAGAATACGATGGAGAGATCACTAATGGTGACCCAATTATGCTAATCTGTGAATTCACCATTGAAGAACCAGAGGCAAGAGCTGCTAAGGCTGCAGAAGCAAAGGCAAAACTTGCAGCATTAGAGAGTGGCGAATGGGATGGAAGTGAAGCAGAGGATTCTGATGAGAATCAAGTTGATTCAGATGTGTTGGATGATTTGCTTGAGGATTGATCAAGACAGAATCTCTTCTAAGCATCCATTTTGAATAGCCTTCTTAATCGAGCGTGCTATTCGACGTCCTGTAGACATGAATGGTTCATTGATATCACTGTAAGGAGACCCTCCTACGAAGGGGTTAGAGCCCGCTACTATACGTGCACTAATTTCGAATACTCTGAATTCTAATTTGTCTGTAACAATTGTTTCTAAACAAAATGAACCAATCATCCCTCTGGAACCTTCTTCTAATTCAAACGATGCAGCAACTGTGCCTTCGGCCATTTCGAATGCCCTAGGCAAGAGGCTTTCTCGAATTACCACTGGTTGGTTACCTGTGACTACGAACGATGGCTCAAGACTCATTTCTCGCAAATCACGTAGACTACCCAATTTGTAGAATTCATCCACATTGGATTCATCCCTTCTATCCATGCTCATCAATTCTAAGCGTCCTAGATTTTTACCCGCATTAGAGCCTCTGCCCTGAACTTGGAATCCATCATCAGCAGTTGGGTCAAAGAAGAAATGAAGGTAGTATCTGCATCCTAAAACATATTCTTGTATCGTAAATTCTTCATCGAGATTTACATTTCTCTTGAAATCTCGATAATCTCTAGCTATGAAATATCCTTCTCCACCCTTAGCTCCTGCATACTTCACAATAACTGGCCCATCGATATCATGGGGGTCGTCGACAACCTTCGGCATTGAGCAGCCACCCTGTTCTAACCACAAACGCTGCCTTTCCCTGCTGCTTTCCCAATGCAAAATACCTCTATTTCCAAAGGTTGGAACTTGCAAATTTTTGAAATTTGAACTTCCTAAATATTCTACTAAAGAACCATGAGGGATTATGATTACATTATTCTCTCTAAACCATTCAGCATGGTCTAACATCTCTCGATAATTATCGAGCATTAGCCATTCATCAGGCTCTGCTCCAGGGAATGCTGAATAGAATCTACGACGGTTTTCACCAACGGCAATACCTAGTGTTCTGAATCCTTCTTGCCTTGCGCCGTGTAGGATTTGAAGTGAAGAATGAGAGGCAACTACTCCAATGGTAATGCTCTGTGAGTCATAGGAATTAAGCCAATTCCGCAACAGTCCTATGTCTACGCCCATGCCGACGGCTTCAATGTCTTACTAATGACCATTACTCTGAAATAGCGTTTAATTTCTATTTTGAGAGTATTTTTTTTCAATTCCACCACCCCATTTTCTCCGTCAAAGTTTCAAGCCCTGCCCTGCCTGCCTAGAATATGAGCGGTGAATCTCCCGGCAGCCGGATGACCTACGGAAACTATCTTCAGTTGGATGAATTACTTTCTTTGCAGTCGGGTCCAAAAGGGCACACACCGGCTCCTTCGAACCATGAAATGCATTTCATAGTTGTACACCAAGCATTTGAATTATGGTTCAAACAAATTAACCGGGAATTGGAAGAAGCTCTTCATTTGATGAATGTCCCTGAGGTTGATGAACAACAGATCCCGTTTGTAGTAAGTCACTTGGAAAGGTGCTCAGAGATATTCCGCCTTCTTGCAA
>NZFU01000065.1 GCA_002689345.1 Methanobacteriota archaeon
CGTGGAAAATTGCTCAAACTCGAGGAAGTGTTGGCTAGAAGTTATTATTTGGATCCTCCCAAATAACCACTGAACAAAAACCCTCTCGAAACTCATGTGTTCAGTGAAGCCAGTCACTGGCCGGGATCAAACACATCCACCAAGGCCGAGAGGTCGTGCTCGTCGAGCCCTCTTCGCCGACCTTCTTGGAATACCGCTTGGATCGCATTCTGCAGCGTGAGGTCGGTTCCCAGCGAGGCTGCGACAGAGTTCAGGGCCTGGTTTCCCTCTCGCCAGGCCTTGATAGATGCCTCGTTCTCCTTGGTACGTCCATCGCGAATCGCCTCTATGAGGCGTTTCTGCTCAGCGAGAAGGATGCTGTTGGTACCTTCGTTGAACTTCATGAAGACATCCAGAGGCACACCACCGGCCCGGCAGATGGCCGCACCGTTGACCAGACCCATCAAGGCCCCCGTGAGTCCCGACATCAATGAACGACTCAGAACCGAGGGTTGGTTGATGTCTTCACCCAGACTCGTCCAATTTGCGTCTAGAGCGCTCAAGATGGGGGCGCAATCGTCCAGCACATCGGGTGCTCCGGACAGTAAGAGTGCTGCTTCATCGGTGCCGAGGTTACGGGGGTAGCACATGACCGCCCCCTCAACGAGGTGACCGCCATTGTCATGGATGAGCGAGGCGTGAGTCTGCACATCTTCGATTGTCCCCGTCGTCAGCTGAATGATGCAGGTGTCTTTGAAGTGGCTTGCCAGACTGTGCTCTTGGATTATGCGTTGCCATACCGCGTAGTCGGAGAGACACACGACCACATGGGTATTTGCATTCAGTGCATCGCCTGGTTCATTGCAGCCAATGGCTCCACTTGCGACCAAGGCATCGACCTTGGCGCTGCTTCGGTTCCAGACGGATACAGTGCAGCCTCCTTCGATGAGGGTGCGAGCGATGCCAGAACCCATGGCACCTAGCCCGATAACCGAAACTCCAGAAGTTGAGGATTGTTGATTGCTCATGTAATGTACTACACCGAGGGGGGGATATTGTAGTTTCTAACACCATCGTTTCAGAGGGTTCCCACGCGCAAATGCAACTGAAAGACGTGATTGAGAAATCAAGGCTTGATTGAGCGAGCTATGACAATACGTTGCACTTCTTGTGTTCCTTCATAGATTTGAGTGATCTTAGCGTCACGGAAGAATCTCTCAACAGGGAACTCTTTGGTATATCCGTATCCACCCAGGACTTGAATCGCTCTTTCTGAAACCCACATCGCTGTATCTCCAGCAAATAGTTTGGCCATACTCGCTTCTTTGGTATGCCTTGGCCCACCATTTTCATAGTGCTCCTCTTTAGCCCATGATGCTCTATAGACCAGCAAACGTGCAGCATCTATTCTTGTCGCCATATCTGCCAAATAAGTTGTAATCATCTGGTGATGTGCAATCGGTTTACCGAATGCTTCTCTCTCATGAGCGTACTTCAATGCAGATTCATATGCTCCTTGGGCAATACCCAATCCTTGTGCTGCGATTCCAATTCTAGAGTTATCTAAAGCGTTCATTGCAATTGCAAATCCTTTGCCTGAACCTTTGATTACATTCTCGACTGGAACTTTACAATTTTCTAAAATTAAAGTGCATGTATCTGAAGACCTAATTCCTAGTTTGTCTTCTTTCTTGCCTACAGTGAATCCTTCAAAGGACTGCTCAACGATAAATGCTGTAGAACCTCCGTGCCTCTTCACTCCATAATCTGCATGATCAACATCCTTTGCAAACAATACATAAATTTGCGCTTGCGCTCCATTTGTCACCCACATTTTCTCTCCGTTTAGGAGGTAATGGCTTCCATCATCTGACAATTTGGCCTTACAGACCATTGCTGCTGCATCTGTTCCCGCTCCTGCTTCTGAAAGTGAATATGCTCCAACTTCGCCCGCAGCTAATCTTGGAAGATACTTCGCCTTCTGCTCATCATTTGCATGTAAAGCAATGGTTTTGGCACACAATCCAACGTGTACACAGTACATTACGGCAAAAGATGGATCGACTCTAGCCAATTCTTCGATGATGATTGATTCTGAGATGTCATCTACAGGATTGCCTCCATATTCTTCAGGAATTGTAATTCCCTGAAGACCATATTCGATAAACTGCGCCCATTCTTCTGCTGGAGGAATTTGATTTGCATCTCGATGTTCTATCGTCGGCGGCAGTACGGACTCGGCAAAGTCCCTGACCATTTCACGAATCATCTGTTGCTCATCAGTCTCCTCGAAGCGCATGTTACAGGCCAAAGGGTTAGAGCATTTGAGGCATACCCCTGTGCAATTCACTTCTTGCAGTGTGTTCATATATTACCGGTCAAACGGCGCAATTGGGTTGAGACCATGGACGAAGAAGTCATGGAATTTGGAATCGCACATAGCCGAAAGTATTCGAGGGACCATCTTTGGTACCAAGAAAAGGACGACCGCTTGGTAATTGGACTCTCTGATTACCTGGCTGCTGACATTGGAGAAGTACTCCGAGTTATCCTTCCGCATGCGGAAACTGAGGTTGACGAAGAGCAAAATTTATTCTCGATTTGGACAGCAGATGAAAAATTGACTTTCCCAAGTCCTTTTGCTGGACAGATTGCAGAAGTAAATGGAGAAGTTGAAATAAATCCGGATTTGGTTAATGATTCACCATATGATTTGGGTTGGGTTATTATTTTGGATCCACACGATGTAGATATGGAAAATCTGCTTGAGCCCGACGAATACGTCGACTTTTTGGCTGAATCTTGAATAAATTTTCATCCGGCATCCTCTTCAACGAGTGGCTAGCGAGTGGTTATTATGGACCTTGAGCGCCACGATTTCCAACTATCTGAGTTGATTGAACGTATCAAAGGTCACGATCATCGTTTAGTCGCTTTACAGATCCCTGAAGGCTTGAAAATGCAAGCCCTCGAAATGATGGATGAAATCGAGGATGAAACTTCGGCTAAAGTGATACTGGCTGCCGACCCATGTTATGGCGCCTGTGACCTGGTTCACGATAAGATGAAGATGATGGGAGTCGAACTTGTAGCACATATGGGCCACTCTCAGATGAATATTGATTCTGGAATGCCAACTCAGTTCATCAATGTCACATATGATGGAGACCCCGCTATCGACCCGGTATTACCAATTCTTGCACAACATCGTGCAATAGCACAAACAAGACTTGCAGAAGGTGATGTTTCCGCTCTTAGTGAGGAAGAAGCGCAAGAGCGATTTTTAGATGCAGTAGGCAGAGTTTCTCCCCTCAAAGGTATCAAACTAGGATTGGTGGCATCTATACAGCATCTTCACTTAGTATTCGATTACAAAAAGAGATTCGAAGCTGCTGGATTTGAAGTAGAAGTACCNGTAGGTGGCGCTAGGCTAACATTCCCTGGNCAAGTACTAGGCTGCAATTANTCAGGAGATGATGATGAAATCGGCCACTATTTATTCCTTGGAAGTGGNGACTTCCATCCGATTGGNCTTGCGCTTCATACCGGTAANCCACTAGCTATGCTTGACCCTTATACNGGAGATGCTAGCGAGATGGGGTCTGAGCGTATAGAAAGGATACTCAGGCAAAGNTTTGGTCTGATAATGGCAATCCAAGAATCGCAAAACTTCGCCATTCTTATCGGTGAAAAACCAGGGCAAATGCGACGAAGTCTTGCTCTTAAATTGAAAAGAACCCTCGCTAAACATGGTAAGAAGGGATATTTGCTAGCTCTGGAACATGTAGGGCCAGAATTGATTGATTTCTATCCTGTAGATGCATTTGTCAATACTGCTTGTCCGAGAATCGCAATAGATGATTCTGTACGATATGCTAAGCCATTAGTGACTCCATTTGAATTAGAAGTCGCCCTTGGAGAAAAGAAGTGGGAAACTGGATATCAGTTCGATGAGATACCCTGAGAGGTCAACTTAGGTTGAAAGTTCAATAACCATAGACGATAACCCTCTGTAGTCATGAGTTCCTATTTGGACCGTATCGGAGCAGGCCTCATTCTCAGCAAACCTGAGGTTTTTGGTTTTGATTACGTGCCTGATTTGCTTGTTGGCAGAGAAGATATTCAAGGCGACTTAGCTGCTATTTTCAGTAGCCTTGCCCACCCTCAAGGGACAGGTAGAGTTGTAATAACTGGACCTGTTGGTTCCGGGAAAACCGCTTTAGCAAAGCGTTTTTGTGAAGATATCATCCGTCATTTATCCGATAAAAGAAACATTAGGCATGTTCATGTCAATTGTCGAAATGCAGCAACACCATCAAGAGTTATGCAGAAAATAGTTCAAGATCTAGACCCAGGCCATCCAGATAGAGGATTGGGAGTGGGTGAACTTCTCACTAGCCTGCGAAGGATGTTAAACAGTAGTAATACACACTTGATAGTGATACTTGATGAAGTCGACCATCTTCTAAGGCATTCAGGAGATGATATAATCTACAAATTGATGCGTATAGATGAAGATAGAGATGGAGCAGGAACTCTTTCTACAATGTTGATTAGTCAAGAGCAAGTTCTAGACCTTCTTGAAAATGCAGTGATATCCCGATTGGGGCGCTCTAATCATATCAGAATTCCACCTTATGATGAAGAAGGATTGCTGAAAATTATAACCCAGCGCAAAGAAATGGGGCTAGTTACAGGAACATGTCCTGATGAGATTCTCAGTTTAGTTGCTCAGGCCGCAGCACCTTTAGGAGATGCAAGACAGTCAATTGAGTTACTAGAAGGGGCTGCAAAGAGAGCTGAATCGGCTGGGCGCTCGCTAATAGAGCCAAAGGATGTTCAAAGAACTGTTATCACAATGCCAACCAATGTAGATTCGATGAGTATTGAAGAGATTCCACCCCATGCTATGTTGATTTTGTTAGGACTTTGTAGGAGATTGAAAAAACAGGAAAGTGTCACTAGTGGTGAAGCTGAGAAACTGTACCATGTAGTGTGTGAAGAATTCGACCAAAACCCGAAGGGTCATACAACTTTGTGGAAGCATCTCAAGCGTTTGGCGCAAGAAGATATCATCGTAACCAAGACTGCAAAATCAGAGGCAGGGAGAGGGAGAACACAGCACATCTCCATGCCACATATGCTCCCCAGTGATGTGGCTAGACGCTTAGAAACTCTAATTCCTACACGACTACGTCGCTAAAACACAGATTTTCTTCGCACAAAGGGCCTAAATACCCGTCCTATGTCGGCAGGCTGCTCAAGAGTTGATAACATGGCAGACACTACATTCGTCGCAGTCGTCAATGACACGGATTCCGCAAATGGTGGAAAATCCTACAATATGACAGTAAGTGGGAACAATCTCTCACAATTCCTCGGTAAAAGAATCGGAGATGTTGTCGATGGAATATTCGTAGGAGAAGGAGAACAAACTCTTGCTGGATACAAGTTAGAAATCACCGGTGGCTCCGACAAGACTGGAACACCAATGCGCTCAGATTTGAATGGAGGAAGCCGTCAATCGATTCTAGTAACTGCATCTACTGGATTCAAAGGCCACAATCTTGTTCACAAAGCAAAGGGTGGCGAAAAGAAGAGATTCCGATACAAGCCAGATGGAATGCGCAAGCGTAGATTCTTCCGTGGCAACACAATCAATCAAGATACCCGCCAGATTAACCTCAAAGTTGTAGAGGCTGCTAACAAGAGCCTTGCAGACATCCTCGGAGCAAGTTCAGAGGAGAGCAGTGAGTGAAGCCGCGAGGCTGATCTGAGGTACTGGAGGAATGGGAAGCATGGCACGCAAGCTTCCTGCTCAACCAGAAGTCAACATTGGACTAGTTGGTCACGTAGACCACGGTAAGACAACACTTACTCAAGCACTGTCTGGCATTTGGACAGATACCCACTCTGAAGAAAGAAAGCGTGGTATTTCGATTAAACTAGGATATGCAGATACTGCATTCTATAAAACAAGTAAAGGCGAATATTATGCCACAGGAAGAAAGCCAGGTGGAGGAAATGATGATGCTACTGAACTTCAGAGAGTTATTTCATTTGTCGATGCACCAGGTCACGAGACACTGATGGCGATTATGATAACCGGTGCAAGCATCATGGATGGTGCAATGCTAATGGTTGCGGCAAACGAAACATGCCCTCAGCCTCAAACCCGTGAACATCTAATGGCACTAGAGATTGCAGGAATCGAGAATATTGTAATCGTACAGAATAAAATCGACTTGGTCAGCAGAGAAAGAGCGATTGAGTCACACAAGGAAATCACAGAATTCCTTGAAGGAACGATTGCTGCTGATGCTCCAATTATACCGGTTTCCGCACATCACGATGTCAATCTAGACATTCTTATTCAGGCTATTGAAGCAACTATTCCTACACCGGATAGATCCAAAGATAAGAGAGCAATCATGCATGTTGCTCGCTCCTTTGATATCAACCGCCCGGGCACTAGACCTACCAAATTACGTGGAGGAGTCATTGGAGGAAGCATCGTTGAAGGTGAATTCAATATCGATGACGAGATTGTAATAGGTCCTGGAAGAAAAGTCCAGAAAGGAAACAAGTTTCACTATGAGCCAATTCATTCCAAAGTATCCAGTATGCAAGGTGGAGGCCTTAGCCTCGACAATATGCACGCTGGAGGTTTATGTGGAATGGCAACTCCATTAGACCCTGCAATAACAACTTCTGATAACCTATCAGGTCAAGTTGTAGCGAGAGTTGGAGATTTACCTGAAGTTCGAGAAAAGGTCGATATTTCGGTGAACCTTATGCAAAATATGGTTGCTGGTGAAGGTGAAGATGCAACTCCAATCATGCCGCTGCGCTCAAATGAGATGTTGATGGTAAATGTAGCAACCGCTACAAGCGTAGGTGTTGCATCCAATATCAAGAAAGGTTCAGCAACGCTAACACTTCGCCTTCCAATCTGCGCAGATAGTGGTCAAAGAATCTCTCTTTCAAGGCGAGTCGGTTCTCGCTGGAGATTGATCGGCCACGGAACGATTGAGTGATTCTCATGCACCGAGTATTGGTAGATGCCTGCGGCTGGGTCGCAGTCATCGAAGCTGGAATCAATATTGATCAAGCCCTACTCGAATGTTCGGGAACCAAACAATTGGCTATAGTTCCAAATGTTGTTTCTGAAATAGAAGCATTGGATGACCGGAAATTAATGCTTCCAATGCTGATTGCAAAGGCTAAAATGATGGATTTACCCACCGATTGTGGTAATCATACAGATGATCAGTTACTAGCAATAGCAATACAGCATAAGTGGCCAATATTAACTGTAGATACCGAATTGAAAAGAAGATTATCTCAATCTAACATCCCATGGATTGAGGTCAGCGGTAGGTCCCATCTTAGGCAAGTAGGATGACTAATGACGGTGATTAATTCATATACCCAAATAATTGCATCCAACCATGGCAGTCGAAAACCATCGGCTTAATCAGAAACCAATTGGTGAACTTTCAACCGATTCGAAAGAGATGGTTGCATTATTGGTTTCTCTAGGAGTTGAGGAAAATACTTCTAAGACACTTCTTTGTCTTCATGTCCACGGTCCATCAACATCTTCTCAATTGCAAAAACGCTGTAATCTGAGACAACCTGATGTTAGTATATCGATTAACCAATTAAACAAATTAGGCGTTGTAGACATCGTTTCCACCGCATCTAGCGGCAGAGGTAGGCCTTCTCACATCTACCAGTTATCATTACCTCTAAATGAAGCATTATTACCATTCAGAGACCAAGCGGTAAATCGATTAAACTCCATTCAAGAGGATTTATCTCGACTTTCAGAACTTGCTGATTCGGTTTAATCCTAGGGCAGGGTGAACAAAACATCATCGCCATGGCCATCTAGTAGTCGTAATTTTACTCCAGCATCTATCCAGGCATGAGCATAGTTAATCGCTCCAAATGCTCTAACATAGTCTCCATTCTCCATGAAATGCTTTGCATCGCTAGCATAATCATCAGCCATTCGAAGCATTATTTTCAGTTGACTTGCTTCTGGTGAGCCCTCAACAGGTATTGGGGTCGCCTTTTGTCTAGCCATTTTAGTCAAATTGAGATAGTGAGTTAATTTCTCCTCGCTCACAGTATTGCTAATTTCCAAATCACTCACCTCTTTGCCTTGAAAGTAATCTGTTTACATCACTTGTACGACCTAGAGATTCATACAGATCGATGGCCAAAGAAATTCGACCTTCATCTTCAGCATCACATGCTCTCTTGAAAATTCTACGCCTTTCATCCCAGTCACTAGCCACCTTAGCTTCAGCAACCATCTTTTGTAACTCCACTCTTCTCAGTTGAGATAATTCAGGTGATTGCCATAATCTTACCAGCCCATTTCTCTTCACTGTTGCCATTGTATCTGCTGCTAAGCCAATAAGGAAATCCCCTAAGTTAGTATTTGCTGACTCGATTGCTACGTCTTCAGTCATGCAGTGTATTCCGCCTTCAATGGACAGTACCCACCATCCATCTCCAGCTCTGTGAGCAGATAGAGGTTCTAGAGAACGTGTATCGATTGTTTCCAGATTATCCCAACCATATGGGTGAGGTGTTCCTTCCCACAACATACCGTCTGCAGATTGCATCAGAATCTTGCCACCAGACATTCTACTTACCCAAGACCAAACTCTATCCTCGAGCAATCGTTGTGAGTCTTCATTGGCTAATCTTGCGCATCTGAGTTTTCCATCTTCATCTTGCCACATTAGATGTTCACGATCAAACCAACCAACCAATCGGCGAACTCCGCCAACTTCCAGCCTCTTGAGGCCCTTGCCCTCTTGGTTGAAGATATGTAATTGGCCTTGACGACAGGAAAGGACCCATCCGCCACCAGGACGTGACAAGATATCGCTGAATCCTCCTGTTGTGGACCTTCCCTCGCCAATTTGTGCACCATTACTCACCTGTATCAAATGGAAGCCGTGGCCACATAGTACCCCTATTCTTCCAGAATCATGGGCTGCAGCATGGACTCTAAACGGTAGTGAACGCTTCCAACGTTGATTTGTTTCCTCATCGAGTAGTATCATTTCTAATCCTGCTGAAACAAAGAGGTCGCTTCCTACATTACATGCAGTAGAAATCAAATCTGGGGCTTGCCAAGATCTTGAGATAGACCAACTCATACGCTCGCCTCCATCATTCCCCATGCCACCAATTGAGCTCTAGCATCATTTGTCAATCTAAACATTCGAGTTCGGCCTTTTTGCTGAACCGACAAGACTCCTGCTCTATAGAGTCGATTACACATCTGTGACATCCTTGGGCGCCGCACATTCAATCTATCCTGGAGCCTGGAATCTGAAGGCGAGAATTCCCTCTCAGAACCAACCTCTACAAGAGTCGCTTCACTTTTTGATAGGCTGCGAAGTGTCTGAACATCCAAGATGTTGCTTTCCTTTTGTCCGATTACCGGCCTTCTAATCGCCGCCAATAGATCTGCTATACCCATACCAGCAGGAACATGCAAAGCCTTCAACAATTGCCCAAATAGGCCTTCTACGTCTTGTTTTTCTTGTAAAGTGGAATGACTCTCTTCGTAAAGCGGCTCCTGTGGAGCATAATCTTCGAATTCTTCACCAACTATCTCTTCTTCATCTACCTCTTCCTGTATCAGCATAGCTTCAGGCTGATTGGCTAGCCATAATTGATTTGCATCAACTCCTGTTGGTTCAAAGGATTTGTTTGAAGCCTTAGTCTTATCAAATGGAGGAGCCGCCTGCTTATTGAGGCGGTTTCGGTTTACCAAAGCACCAAAAGGCCCACCTACAGACATAGAAATTGCCGGCTCATGAGTAATAACAGGTGCTTTTGCTAATTCTTCTAAATCTAAGTCGAATCCAACAGATGATTCTTCATCATCGTAATCGTCGTCATCTTCGGTAATATAATCGTCAACGGGTGCTAAGTTGGCTTCTATTTGTGGTTCGTCGAACTTTACATCTCTGGGATTAGCTCTTTCGTAATCAACCATATCTCTCATCAATCGCATAACCTTTGACGGCATGCCTCCTGTTTCCTCAAATACGTAATCAAGAGCCTCGTCAGGCATTTCCCAACCTATTTTCGAAGATGTAGCCATTCTAACTTGACATAATTGCCTAACATCATCTATGTTCATCGGTTTGATTACATCTGCGTGATCAAAACGATTTACCAATGAATTTGGCCACTGTGCTCTTTGTTCGGTTGATAATACCACTACGACAAGAGCATCAAGGCGCTCCAATGGAGCGGTTAGAGTAGAAAGGACCTCTGATAGGTATTTGCCATCAACATTAGAAAAATCCAGGGAGATTAGGGGCAGTGGGCCCTCGAAGTCTGCTGTTGCATTGACCAGTCTAGCGACTAATTCCTGTGTACTAGAAGGAACATCAAAACCAATTAATGAAACAAATATTTCATGAAGTATCTTGTATGCATGATTTTCAGTAGGAAACATGTCTAAGTGTACGCTTTTTGATGTCTCTTCTGATACACATCGCATCAAGGAAGAGCGCCCAGAACCAGATTCGCCAATAAGTAAAATCATACGTGCATTTCTCGATTTTAGGAACCTAGCCCATCTAGCACTAATTTCATCCCTACCGATCAATAGACCAGATTGGCCCATTTCTAAGGGTCTAGCCTTGAAAGGATTCTCTCTTAGTGCAGGTATGCCAAGGATCGGCGATTCTTCACTCATAAATTCAATGGGATTTACCGGGTATATGATGTTTCAGTCAGATGGGCAGCAATAGAGGCCCGTTAAGACGCGTTAAATGAATTACCAATAGCACAGGATTCTGTTGCTTAACGCATAGTTAACGCATAGTTAACGCGTTAGTCGAAGCGTTAATCGTCGGTTTCTTCATCAAGTAGGCACTGCTGGCTTCAACCGGAGGCGCATGTGTAATGCCAGTCGATGAGAGCCGTCTTTCAGGGTTCTACAAACTAACTGTAGAAGAAAGAAGGCAGAAAGTGGCTCAATTGGCCAATCTCTCTGCCGATGAAGTCGCTGCACTGGCCAATCATGGTGAATTGGGCGAGGATGCTGCAGATCGCATGATTGAGAATGTAATTGGTACAATGTCGCTTCCAGTAGGCATTGCAACTAATTTCGTCATCGATTCTAAGCCCTATCTTATCCCCTTCTGCGTAGAGGAGTCAAGCGTAGTGGCCGCAGCTAGTAATATGGCGAAAAGATGCCTAAAGAATGGGGGGTTCAAAACATCCAACGACGGCCCCGTTATGATTGGCCAACTCCAGGTAATGGACGTGGAGGATGTCGAAGAGGCTGGCGAGGCAATTCTTACTGCTAAATATGAATTAATGGCAATGTGTAATTCTTTACCTTCGACAATGATCAAATTAGGAGGGGGCTGCAAGGACATTGTTGTCAGAAATATCGACACTATGTCCGGACGAATACTCGTAATACACCTACTCGTGGACACCAGAGACGCTATGGGTGCAAATGCAGTCAATACGATGGCTGAACTGATTAGTGGAAAGGTCGAAGAGATAACCAAGGGAAGAGTACACCTTCGAATCCTCTCGAATTTAGCATCCCACAGGCTTGCACGTGTCGAAGCAAAGTTCACTCCCGAGGAATTATCTGATGATGGCACAAGAGATGAAGGCACTAAGGTAATCACAGCCATACTTGAGGCGCATCATTTTGCAATGGCTGACCCATATAGGGCTGCAACACACAATAAGGGCATCATGAATGCAATTAGCGCAGTTGCATTAGCATGCGGCCAGGATTGGCGTGCAATAGAAGCAGGTTGCCATGCATGGGCCGCAGTAGAAAGTGGCGAATATATCTCAATGAGTCGTTGGGAAAGGGACAATGAAGGGAACTTAGTTGGACGCTTAGAAACGCCAATGGCTGTTGGNATTGTAGGAGGNGCATCAAAGGTTCATCCCGCAGCTAGGGCAAANCTNTCCATNCTAGGTGTTGAATCCGCACAGGAGTTAGCAGGAATAATGGCNGCTGCAGGACTTGCGCAGAANCTTGGCGCTATGCGCGCTTTGGCTACAAGCGGAATCCAAGCAGGGCACATGAAACTGCACGCTAGGAATATGGCGGTAAGTGCGGGCGCTATCGGTGATGAAATCGAAAAGGTCGCTGAAATCGTCAATTCCCAAACGGGACCAGTCACACAACAACTAGTCAAGGATACTCTTCAAGGATTGCGTGGAAATTAATCACTCATCTTCGCCGATATCCAAAGTGGTCTGCATACCACCTTCTTCATCAGATTCATCTCGAAGAGCAAGTTTACTTTCCATACCATCTAGCATTCCCGATGACATGACCATATCCCTAAACCATGCTTTGACCTTCTTTCGATCGGTATGAGGGCACCCAAACATCTCAGAAAACCTACGTGTAGTGGTCAAACGGCGTGTATTTCCATCTCTACGGCGACCAATAAGGCCAGATTGAGCTAATTCCCTAATGTGATCATAGGCACGTTGGCCCAATAACTCAACCAAGCGTGATTGAGGCATTGGTTGGTGATAAGCGATCAATGCTGCAGCCTTGAGTAATTTTGGAGGCAATTCTGATTTGGTTTCTTTTGGAAGATGGTCGGCAATCATTGGCTTCACTTCCATAGCCCACTTGTTACCTATTTCTACAACTTGCAATCCGCCGCCTCGACGTCTTTTGATAGTAGACTGTAGGGTTTTCATAGACTCCAAAATCTCTTCTTCCTCATATCCAAGGTTCTCAGATAATTCGGCTAGATTCAAGGAACGTCCTGCACTGAACAATGTTGCTTCAAGTAATGTTTCCAAAGGTAATTCCGACATGTAATCAACTCTTCACTCGACTAACCAGTCATCTGGATTTTCAGATTCGGCTTCTGCCGCTAGTTTAGCCATCTCTTCTTCTTTCAACCTTTCTTGTTCTTCTTCCAGAGCCAATCTAGCCCTTTCTGCAAGGCGAGCTGCATGGCGCATTGATTCTGTTTCATCCTCTTTGATTGAATCCGAATCGTCCTCCATCAATTTATCAGCAAGTTTGGTAACTTCATCAAATGTTTCAGCATTTGGCCACCTATCCTCCAACATAATTGGGTCGTCTGGTCCATCTTGACTAATCCAAGCATAACCACGGTGGGTCAAGAATAAGCCTGCAACGAATGAGGTGATCTTTGATTCGACATCATATCCATCAGGTACTTTCCCAAATGTTTCGACTAGAATGCTTTCTAATTGGGTTGTAACTTCTGCTACTGGAACCTTTACTTCGCCCCTAGACTTTGTGACACGGCGCATAGCAGACCAACATCTCCTGATATCGCCTTCCATATCCTCATTGTGCATTCTAGAACCAACATTGTCTAGCATATTTTTGAGTTCTTTAGCATGACTGAGTCGATATTCTTCCTTTGCTTTGAGGATTTCAGCCTCATCGCAAGCATCCTTCAATGCAGACAACAGTTCTCCAAGTGTGGAAGGTCGCCCTTCATCACGCCTCATCCTCTCGCCAAAGAATGATGGTAGTACATTGTCAGCAGCACCTTCCAGCACAGTGGTTGTGAAGATGAACTCTTCATCATCGTATTCTGCTTCCCAGCCAAAATCCATGAAATCTTCTTCATCATCCATATCCATGGCAATTACTCTGTCAAAAAGAGTCGATGCTTGTTGAGTTAGAACTTCCCAAGACATGCGAATTAAACGTCCACAAGCCGGTAAATCAAGGCCTGAGGCTTCTTTCCTGACCCTTTGCGTGAATAGTTTTAGGAATGCGGATAAATCGATATTCCAGGGGTCCATACCTTCTTCTTTGACCAGAGAAAGTACCAATGCGACCGATCTATCGAATGGGTCATTCAACACCTGGTGTTCAGCACTATCCTCTTGAGCAATCCTCATGATTCGGTCTGCATAGCGTTCCGCTTCACTAATCTCTTCTTCTTGACTCATTAACTGGTCAAGAATATCCTGGCGTAAGAACCAGTCGTCGAGAACGGCTTGCTGCATATTCAAACCTCCTTTTCAACCTCTGATTCAACTTCGGCGCTATCCTCATCTTCGGCTAGCAATTCTGAAACTATTTTTTGGCGCTCTTCGATTTCTTCTGTCAACTCTTCAGCCCTTTCAGTAAGTGCTTCAAAGCCACTTTCTGCCGAATCATCAGATTCTTCTGAATCATCATCGATATGATTGAGCAATCCACCTAAACTCTTTGGCGCAGGCAACGCATCAGGGACTTCAGGCATCTCCTGAGCGATTACTCTAGCCTCTTCGATTCGTGAATGATTCTTGTCAGCAGCATCGGTAGCTTCTTTTTCTGCCTGAGCGCCCAATTCGATTGCTCTTTCACGGTCAAAGTCCACAATTCTTCGTGAACAGCCGTCTCCGCCATGTGTGATTCCAATGTGATGGTCAGCTAATTCAAGAGACACCTTACGAAGGGTTACCATGATGAATTGTGCTGCCTCACTTCTGTTTCGACATTCGGTAGCTATCAACTTAGAATTAGGAACATCGAGATTCTGGTCTACTTCATCAAAGTAGTAGAATGGGCTTGGGTCGTGGTCTTGTATAGCGAAAATTAGTGATAGAGAAGCCATTGACTTCTCTCCGCCAGATAGCCCTTGCAGTCTTGACTTATTCGACTTACCACGAGGTTGAGCCCACATGTCTAATCCACCCTTGAATGGCTCATCTGGGTTCTCCAAGAATAGTTCTCCACGTCCTCCATTTGAAAGACGGTTGTATACAACTTTGAAATTCTTATTCACTTCTTTTAGAGTTGCTAACAGTCTTGTCTTTCTCTGATTCTCCAACTTATCGGTGATATTGATTAGACGCTTGCGCCTCTCTTGTAGAGTCTTGAAATCATCTTTCATTTCATCCAATCTAGCCTTACATGCATCGTATTGCTCGATCGCAAGCATATTGAAATCTCCGAATCTATCCAACTTTCTTCGCAAGTCATTAACTGCTTTCTGTGCATCGCCAACATTCGGTAGTTCAACATCATCGCCAGCAACTGGAATTGATTCAGTAGCCATCTCAACAAGTAAATCTGCAAGGTTTTGCTCTCTTACAGCGAGGCTGCGAGAAATATCTTCTGCCATCGAACGACTATTGATTGCAGAGTTGGCCTTTTGGTTTGCATTAGCCTTGACTTCAGCACGTTCTTCTACTAATGCGACCCTCTCAGTTTCTAATTCCTCATGCTCTTCAAGCAGAGATGCTCTTTCATCTTCCTTAGCCTTAAGCAATACTGCTTCTTTATCTATAGAAGATTTCCATTCCTTAACTGACTTTTCACGGCCAGCCATTCCAGCTTGGATTTCGTCAGCTCTCGAAGTTAATGTGTCAAGACGATCGCCGAGTAAATCTCCTTTCTCCTTACCACTATCAAGAGTGACTTGGGCCTTGTTAGATGCGCCTTCGGCTTCGACACGGAGTGTTTGAGCCTCTAGCAAACGCTGACGGATTCCATCAGGACTTGAATCGGTCAACTCTTGTTCGGCCTTATCTTTCGCTGATTCTGATTCAGCCAATTTGATTTTAGCACTCTCAAGTAATTCCAATTTACCTACATGGTCTGATTCTAGATTCGCTAGTCTCTTCTCCAATTGGCTCGCAGCACCTCTTGCTTTGGTCAATGCCTTTTCAGCAACATCCATTTCAGCTTTCAAAGTACCAGCCTTAATCGAATGGTCGTCTTCTGCTAATGAATTGATTTTACCTCTGACTTCGTGTTGTCGGTTTCGTGCTTCTCTTAGTGCAGCGGCAACAGTTTCTGCCATCAATGAAAGACGGTCTACTTCATTAGCCAGTTTTTCAACTTCGCTAGCACCGTGTATCTTTCCACCGAATCCTGCTTTCATCTTCTGCTTGCTTCCACCAATCATAGCGCCCCCTGGTTCTGTGATTTCTCCGCCTAGAGTTACTAAGCGAACACCGCCCATCAAACGACGTGCTGTGCCAATATTATCCACTACCAGAGTGTTTCTAAGCGCATAAGCCACTGCTGTTGCTATACGAGGATCATAATCTAATAATTCATGAGCAAATCCAATGACTCCTGGTTTTCTAGCGACCATTGCGGCCTTTCCAGATGAACGATTGGCTTGCATTTTATTGAGTGGTAAGAAAGTAGCCCTTCCTAAATTACGGCTTTTCAATAGACCCATAGCTTCTGCTGCGACTTGGTCGCTTTCAACTACCACTGAGTTCATTCCTCCGCCTACTGCGGTGGCAAGTGCATCAGCATGTGCCGAGTCCTTTGGGGCGCACAATTCACTAATTGTGCCGATTATTCCCTTCAACTCACCACGGTCTCTAGCAGCCATAACCGCTGCAGCACCAGGTGCCATGCCGTTGCTTCCAGACCTTCGGTCTAATTCTGTCCTAGCCGCAGATAGTCTTCTTTCAGCGTCTTGTAATCTCTTATCGACTGCAGATGAATCGTCGATTAATTTCTTTTCAGCCGATTGTGCAGTACGCAATTCTGTTGCTAATGCTGTACGGTCGGTATCAGGGTCAGCATCTCCTAACTCTTCGACTTGAAGTTGGAAGTCATCATAGGTCAAACGAGCATCATCGACTTCTTCTTCCGCTGCAGACAGTTGTTCGGCGACCATATCTGCTTGATTGGCAACCTTGTCTGCCTCCAGACGGGCACTTTGAACGGCTTCCCTACAGTTTTCTAGAACTTCGTTCGCCTTCGACAAAGCGCGTGATAGCGCCGCAGTTGCTTCGTCTGAATTTTCCAAAGTATTACGGATTTCAGATTCGATTGCTTCGGTTTCTTCAAATGATTTTTTGCTCGCATCTAATGCTTCTTTAGCAGAAATTAGATTCGCTTCGTGTTTGGAAAGATCATTTTTGGCAGTAGCGATTTGTTCTTCTAACTCAGAAAGGAGTTCTTTATCCTCTATCTCAGCGGATTTCGCTTCTTCGATGTGGTCGTTCTTCAGAGCAAGGGAAACTTGCAATTTGCCAATTTCATCATTCAAACCACCTTTATCTCCGCCCATGGCTTCAGAAATTTGAGTTTCTAGAGCTCCGATTTTATCGTCAAGTTCGAGTAGTATCTTTTCTGCAGAATTAACAGCGCCCTCAAGTTCTGCTGCCTCGGCAAGATATCTTGTTCTCTCATCGGCATGGTGCTTGATTTCAGCCTTAGCGGTCATATGCCTGGATTGTTGAAGTACAATATTTGCCTCATCAAAATTCTCCTTGGTTTCTTTTGCCCTTTCAGCAACCGCCTTTTCCTTTTCTAAGGTTTTCAGTCTAGCCTTTTGTTCATCTTCGACCAATGAAATCCTCTCGATGAAATCTTCAACCTGTCCCCTTTGCCTTTCTGCCTTACGTATCTCTTCGTCGTAGGATGTAACTCCTGCAACAGAATCCAGAACCCTTCTCCTCTCCATCGCAGTCATGCTCGATAGCCTAGTAACATCTCCTTGTAGGACAATATTGTAGCCATCAGGCCTTGCATTAGCTTGTCCAAGAATCCTGTGGAAAGATTTCTGATTACTTTCCTCACCATTTAGCAAGTAAGTTGAAACTGTGTTATTTGATTTGGTCAGTCGAACTTCTCTTGTCATTCTGACTTCATCCATATCGATAGGTAGGCGGCGACGTCCGTTCGATAAAGTTGGATTCGCAAAGACGAGGGTTACCTTTGCATTCCTAGCGGGTCGGTTTGATTTACCACCGTTGAAGATAAGATCTTTAGAATTTTGAGCTCGCAATACCTTTGCAGAACGTGCGCCCAAGACAAATTGGACAGCGTCACCACAATTGGATTTCCCAGAACCATTCGGTCCGGTAATTGCTGTAAATCCACGGTCGAATGGAATTACGGCTTCGCCCTTGAATGATTTGAAGTTCTCAACTTCTAGTAATTTTAGATACATCCCTTTTCCCTCTCAATCAAGATACTGAAACCTTGACCTCAAGAGCACAAGGAAACGAGGGGGGTCTTGAAGGTTACTAGACTCGCGCTCGCGAGAGGTTGATTCTAACACACCCTAATTTTAGCCGAGGTAGTCCATTTACGAACTTAATCCTGTATTTGAACAGCCTCGGCAACCTTCTCCATTGCACAAATGACAGGCTCGACCTGCGCTCGCATTGAAATTATCACGCATTCCACCTTCGAACTCATCTTCAAATTGAGATAATCCTTGTTGGCCCCATAAATCACCGACTGTACGATACTTCGAAACACCCTTGATCTTGCCAGTCTTACTCAGTGAGCCAAGATTACCTCCTGATTTGTATGCAAGGTCTAATTCCTTATGTGAATAATCTCTCTTTTTGTTAGAGTTTCTTTTATTCTCTTTTTGAATTCGATACTTTGGCCCTCTAATCAAGAAGATACCAATCGCAAATATTCCAATCTGAACTGCGATTGGAGGAGCGGGGAAAGGAAGTAATGCTGACAAGTCTTCTGAAGAAGTACCAGGCAATTTGTCAAACCTATCTGCAAGGGCTACTCCGCATAAAATGACACCCGTGACAACTGCAATCTTCCGTATTCGAAGAGCCCAACGTCCTTTTCTTGGCCAACGCATAAATGAGGTTAGGAACATTATACATCCTTCAAGTAATAACAACAAATCTGGCGCATCCCACACCCCTGGTGTTGTTACACAACTATTGATGTCGCCAGAATCTAGATCTTTCTGGATTTCGTCGGCATTGCAACCAGGGTCTGCTAACCTTGCTAGAATCAATTTCTGAGGAGGTTCAAGGCCCATCAATGCCCCGAATTCGACGTTGGCAACCGATACCGCAATCAATGCAAGACCGATGATTGCTGCCAACTTCTTCAACAGGCCCATATTTACTGTGTGAATGGCCAACCCCTTATTGGTGTCGCAATTATTCATGAGTCACATTTGAATGTGGAAGGCTCCAGCGTCAAGCGGCCCCCATGTCGAGAGTCATCATTATCGGCAGCGGAATCGCAGGCTTATTCGCCGCATTAAGGCTTGATGAAGCAGGTCATGAAGTAATAATCGTGACCAAGCAAAGACCAGAAGATTCCTCTACAAATTGGGCTCAAGGTGGAATTGCCGGAATTCTCGATAAAACCGATGGCGAAGGGATGAAATCACACATCGAAGATACTCTATCGTGTGGCGATGGACTTTGTAATGAAGAAATTGTCAGGTGCGTGGTCGAGGAGGCTGGTGATCGAATCAGAGATTTGCTTTCTATTGGGGTTGATTTTGAAAAGGATGGAGATGATTTTCATTTTGTCAAGGAAGGAGGGCACTCGGCCCGCAGAATATTACATGCAAAAGATGCCACTGGAGCTGAAATTGAAAGAGCCCTAAACAATGCTGTCTCCAATAGCAACAATATCTCCCTAAGACCTCACACCCTGGGGGTTGATTTGATTCAAAGAGTACATGGAGAGCCTCGTAAAGGCATTAAGGGCATTTGGTGCTTAAGTTTGGATTCTGGAAAAATGGAAGCGATTCCCGCTGATGCTGTATTGATTGCAACAGGAGGATGTGGGCAACTTTGGGAAAGAACGACCAATCCATCTGTAGCTAGCGGAGATGGATTAGCAATGGCGGTTAGAGCCGGAGCAGCGAGTAAAGACATGGCATTTTTCCAATTCCACCCCACCGCCTTAATGGCTGAAAATAAGATGCCTTTTTTGATTACTGAAGCATTGCGTGGAGAAGGAGGAGTCCTACTTGACAATCACGGGCTACAAAAATATAGAAATGGCCATGACAGTCCTGAAAACTATTCATTTACACTAGATTCTTCTCCGGAAGGAAGTCTTGCTACCAGAGATATTGTAGCTAGAGCCTGTGACCAAAAAATGAAAATTACAGGTGCGGATAATGTGTGGTTAATTACCGACCATCTAGACAAAGAAAAATTGCACAATCATTTCCCAAATATTGAATCTAAATTGAATCAATTTGGTCTATCTCTTGGAAGAGATGCACTACCTGTAGCCCCCGCTGCACATTACATGGTAGGAGGTTTATCCGTGGACATTAATGGACGAGTATTGATGGAAGATGGAACTGCTATGCCTGGCTTGTATGGTATAGGTGAAGTAGCCTGTACTGGAATGCATGGAGCAAATCGATTAGCATCCAATAGTTTGCTTGAAGCGGTAGTTTTCGCAAATAGAGCAGCTGAACATTTTGCATCCAATACAATACAAAGTATTGAGACTGTACCTGAATGGAGGGCTGAGGGCATGTTGAAATTAGAAGAACATGCTCCTTTAGTAAGGGATTTAGAGACTCTGAGAAAGACTATGACTGACGATGTAGGTATAGTTCGAACCTTTAATCGCCTTGAAAGGGCGAAAAGAATGCTTGTACTGCTTTCAAATGAAGTTGATCTGATATGGAGAAGAAGTATTCCAACTAGAGAATTAGTTGAACTAAGGAATCTAGTATTGGTAGCAACCCATATCACAGAAGATGCGATCAATCGTAATCAAAACCGAGGGTTACACTGGAATAAAGACCTCATCTGAGTGACTTTATTTGAGTAAGTAGCATTGAATTTAGTGGAGTCGGAACTCCTAATCTTTCTCCGCGCAATACTACTTGGCCGCACAGTACGTCGATTTCAGTTTCCTTTCCTGCTTTAACATCTGCTAACATCGAACAAATGTTATCCGCTGTAGATTGTAAAACGGAATGCAGATTTTGCAATAACTCATGGTCGTCTGCGATAGAAATTCCAAGTAATCTAGCCACATTTGCAGCCTCCATCATAGTAGACTCTGCCTGAGAAAGCAATGGCTCACTCATCAATTCGCCATTGGTCACTCCACATATTGCCGCTAGAGGGTTTATTGCAACATTGAGTAATAGTTTGTTCCAAAGAATAGATGATAAATCATCGCTATATTCTGCATCTAAGCATTCAAGGGTTTTTGTGAAATCAACACCTTTTACACCACCGATAAACAAATCTCCTTTACCAACCCATTCAATACAACCTGGCTCTAATCTCTTAACTGCATTCGTTGTAACGCCAACGGCTGAATTTTCAAAGACGAACTCTTCTAAAATTTCAAGATTGCCAAGGCCGTTTTGTAAAGATAATACTGGCCCATTAGTCAGCAGTGCTGCTATTTTAGATAATTTGCGAGTATCTTTGGATTTGCTCGTTATGATTACTTGGTCGAATGATTTCTCTAATGAATGGTGAATACCTGCCTCATCAAGACTAACAGTCCATTGTTCAGGCAAGATCTCTTTGTCCCATAGGCCACTAATCTTCAATCCAGATACTGCCAATATTGCGCCATGCTCTCCACGAGCATGGACGTGAACATTATGTCCTGCATCCACTAACTTTGCAGCAATTAGGCAACCGATTGAACCGGCACCCAATACAGCAATTCGCATATTCAAGCCTCGTGATTTACCAAATGAAGAATTACTTCCCCATCATTCAACTCTAGCCATGCAAATGAAATCCCGTTTTCGGGAGATATTGCGGATACATTAGTCACCTGTCCGGGTTGTAGAACAATATTGTTTGAAATGTCCCACTGAGGTCCATTTCCATCAAATTCTATGTTGAGCGAAATATTCTTTGAACCGGGGTTTTCAATCACAAAATAATCATCGATAATATCGACTGAAGCATTTGCCCAATGTTGAGTTCTTTCTTCCTCAATACCGATAATTAAGCTAGGTCCTCTTTGTACAGTATATCTATTTGGAGAATGCATTGAATTACAATCGGTGATAATTGAATCGGCTGGAGCAAAGAAATGAATTGGATCGCTAGAATTCTGAATACTATTCATTCCTAATGGAGAAATCGACATATTCCAAGTTCTATTTCCATCTTCATCTGTTAATGGAGGAGAGGGAGTTCCTAATTCCAAACAATCTCCTTCGTGATTCATTGCTAAAATCGAGCGACTAAACATCAATTCTTGGTCATTCAGCATAACTCCATCTTCAGGAATTGCAACGATTTGCTCTTGATAATATCCAGCTTTGTAAGATACGTTTCCTAGGAAAAACAAATGCCCTTCTAGCCAACTCATATCATCGCCAGATAATGCATCTAAACATATTTCTGAGTTTTCTTCATCAACCGTTACATTGCCTTCATCGTCAATATTCTCCCACAATGAATGATTTGAAATTGGAGATAATGAGATGGTTTCTTCCCCCTTAACTTTCAACTCAATACACGACTTAGGATCATCAAGGTCTCCATTAAATTCCCAAGAACCAATCGGATAATAACTCTGGTCAGGAACTACGCTATGTTGGATGATATAATCGTCGATTTGCCATAATAAATCCACAGATGTAGTATTCCAATCCTCTAACCATTCGAAATTGAAAGACAACTTGATTTCATCCAATGGATCTACAGTTCCTGAACATGAATTAACAGAATCCATAGTCCCAGATTTACAATCGATTTCTGTCAAATTTGAAGAGCCAAAAGTATTGCCTAGATAGGTTATTTTCCAATCCTGCACAATAAGTGAGGGGTTGCTTACAGTTAGTGATTGATTGAACCAACCATCCTCGATTACCAGTTTATCCTCACCAATACTCCAAGTAATTCCTTCATCCCAATCTTCACTCTCTGCAAATGGAATTTGAGCGGGCAATGCTAGCATAAAGGCCATGAATAAAATTACGCCGATTCTTCTATGGTCACTATCTGGAAGACCTTTGAAATCATCCAATACAATTGGTAAACGTGGATCGCTTCCTTTAGTGATTAGTAATGATGCACATAAGGCGACTATTGGCACCCAAATGCTCCAACTAGAGAATGCTCCAAATAAGAATGCAAACAATAGTACTACCATCAATAGCATAATCTGAGTAGAGCCAGACCTTGCTTCAGGAATACCCATTCTTGCGATTAAGATTCTTCCTCCTGGGAAAGTAGGAATCGGGAGAAGTGAGACCCAGCCAACAAATGTTAGAGTCATTCCAACTCGAGTGAAAGGATGGGCCCAAGAGGTCTTGAGAATCATAGCGATTTCGCCTTCCATACTCAACCCGATTAAATTGATTAAAAGAGGCAACTCAACGGCCAGAGGTGATGCTGTTAGAGGTACAATATCCGGGGTCATTTTTAGCCCCAATAATGCAAATATCATACCCGCTATGATCATGATTATCGGCACAGAGAGTGCAGAATTGCCTAACGAAGAACGGTCTGGCCATAATCTAGCATCACTCCTAGGCAAAGAGGCGAATCCAAGAATACCAAACGGCCACCATAACATTGCAGGGCCAGGAATTGGGAAAATATGCGGTACATTGACCCCACGCCCAGCAGCTATCCGTTTTTGAACAAATGAGGCTACCATTATGGTTCCAAATAATGGCAAAGAATAGCCAATCAAGGCATCTAGTGAGTTATTTGATACAAACCAACCACCATCTGGCCTAGCAGAATCCATCCACCTTTCACCAGCAAAAATTGTAGTTAACAAGGATAACAGCCACATGGACAGTACAAACCTTGGAGATGGCCATTGTCGTATAGGGTCAGGAATCAGTTGGAGAATCCAGGGTTCATCCGGATACAGGCGGGCATTGAATCCAAGTTTCGATAGATGTTTGTTAATCGAATCTAGCACCTCGTGCATATCTTCATCTTCTTTCTCTGAAACCAGATATGTAGGAGTTCTACCGCCTATGTCTTCAAGAACATAGCAATATCTAGAAAGGACACGTTGAAGCAATTCGCGATTGCTCCATGATTCCTTATGGGCGGGAATAACTTCTTCTTTCGACACAGAAAACCCTCCCGATGACTTTGGGGGTGCATCCGTCCTCAATGAATGAATCGGGTACGGATTTCACTTATTCTTGAATCTCTTTAGACGGAAGGTCTCTTCCCTTTCCATCTCTTCAAGTCTTAATTGGATGAAAACTCTAGCTTCTTCTAATTCAGGTATAACCTTGAACTCAAGAGCATTTACACGTCTCTTTGTTGCTTCGATTTCTGCAAGAAGTCGCTTCAGCGTAGCTTCCATCTCAGCCGCTTTGACCATTTTCTCGATTAGATTACCAAAAGAGTCTGCGGCTTCATCAATATATGGGGATGAACCGGTAAAACCGATTGCCCTATCGCCGAATGCTTGCTTGAGGTTAGTTCCTGAAACAGAAGGAACAACAACACCCATGATGTTTCTTCGCTCGACTTCAACTTCAGGAGAGGCGGAGTTTGCAATTGCTGCAGATCGCACCTTCAATCCACCTTCGATAGCGTTAGCTAAGTCAATACGTTGCTTTGCCAGACGATAAGTGTCGGTAAGTTCCTTCTTAGCCTCAATCATTTCAGCCAATAATTTACGGAATTCGTGGAACAGACCATCACGCTTCATTTTGAGAAGTTTGTATCCGTTCTTGGTTTGCTTAATGCGCCCCTTAAGTTTAATCAGTTCACTACGTGTTGGTTTTATGTCAAGTGCCATAAATTTCAACTCCTTCTATTAGGTATTAGTAAACTCACTCACGGTTGTCTGGATGGTACTTGTCAATCCATTTTTGGTCTAGACGAACTAGATATTTGGTATCGATACCAGCCATCAAAGTCCAGCATAGATCTAATGTTTCTCCAATTGAACGATCTTCATAACGAGATTGTCGAAGGAATTTGTCTTCGAATACACCTGAGAACTCAAGAAGTTGCTTGTCACGCTCGTTTAGTGCATCTTCACCAACAATTGCTACAAGACCACGTAGTTCACGGCCTTGTGCATATGCTGCATACATCTGGTCAGAAACAGACTTGTGGTCTTCACGAGTAGTCTTTTCTCCAATACACGAACCCATTAGACGGGAAAGTGATGGCAAAACGTTGATTGGCGGATAGATACCTGCTTGGTGTAATTCACGAGAGATAACAATCTGTCCTTCTGTAATATATCCTGAAAGGTCAGGAATCGGGTGAGTAATATCGTCACCAGGCATGGTTAGAATTGGGAATTGAGTGATTGAACCCTTCTTTCCTTTAACTAATCCTGCACGCTCGTATAGCATAGCAAGGTCAGTGTACATGTAACCAGGGTAACCACGGCGTCCAGGTACTTCTTCACGAGCTGCACCAATTTGACGTAGAGCATCACAATAGTTTGTCATGTCAGTGTAGATAACCAGTACGTGGTAATCCTTTTCGAATGCAAGATACTCTGCAGCAGTTAGTGCAAGACGAGGCGTAATAATACGCTCAACAGCAGGGTCATCCGCTAGATTTACGAACAATACCGCATTTTCAAGTGCACCAGTTCTCTCTAAATCAGCACGGAAGAAATTGTATTCTTCAGCAGTAATTCCCATAGCACAGAATACTACGATGAATTCTTCATCAGAAGC
>NZFU01000066.1 GCA_002689345.1 Methanobacteriota archaeon
GATCATCCTGAGTACAATGTTTGGGATGCTTACGAAATATATCAGGAGATGATGGTTGATACAACAATTCCAGTAAATACCGACCGTGTTAGACATTCGTGGAAAGGAGATTGGAATCACTTCAACAACGGTGCAACTGGAGCAGTGTACTATACTGAAGATGCTCATTATGTCTGGATTCCTAATGGGACATCTAGATTAGAAGCCACATTCACTGCTACTGAATTTGATAGTGACACAGGTCAAGCAGGTGCCCTGCAATTATCTATCGACCTTGGTGAAGATGGTAGTAATGATGCTCAAGGTGCAGGTGTTAGGCAATCGGATTCTTGGTATTATGACCTTGAAATCGATGATTCGGCATGGGGGAAGTGGGCAGAATTCGACATTTCAGGACAAGCCATTACTCTATTTGGGTTCATTGAAGATATTGAGTTCTTTGAATCTCGAGTCCCATATACAGTTGATGTGATGCTTACTCTTGATTTATCTGAGTCAGTTGATATTCAATTCGAACAGCGTCCGGATTTCTATACTGACTTGAATCCTACAACTCCTTCTGAAATGTATGATGATTCGATGGATGGTATGCTAACTTTCACTAAGCCTGCTTATGATCAGGCAGGAGTAATTTCTCTAATCGAACCTAAGGATTCTGAGGAAGACGGTGAAGATGGTGGTCTTTTCGCATCAATAGCACAACTATTTTCAGACAACCCGATTACTATGATGTTTATTCTATTACTGATCCTTTTGGCAGCAGGTGGTGCAGGATATTCTATGCGAAATGAGAAAGAAGAAATTCTGATGGCAGTTCTCGAAGATGACGAATTAGAAGATGATGCATCTTGAATCATCAATGCTTTCTATAACAATCAGCCTATCATATCAATTGATTGCCAACAATTGGAAAATNNTGAGNAGGGTGGTGGACGNTGTGGGAGTCGAACCTGCTTCCGAGCATCAGGAAAACTTAGTCGCTTTGGCATCGCTCATTCGTGCACAAATATACAGCCGGTCTTTACAATTCTTGAGAACGAACTCGGAGGTGCTTGCTGATGCGGCCGAGAAAAGCATCCCCAAGCTTGAGGCTTCAGCACGGCGGCTCGACGCGAGAACTAATTCACTTTTGAGTGATTAATCTCTTCTTGTAATTGCAACAAATGCACTAATCACTGCAACTAGTGATAATACCGCAGTAAACCCTGGCAGGGTCATCATGTTAGGCGTATCACCAGTATACATATCGACATAATTATCGTGAAGTTCAACACATGTAAAGTAAAGATCGGTACTATCTGGTGAATAAATAGTGATTGAATCACCATTGTTAACATAACCATTGTCATCATTGTCTAGCCAAGCTCCATTCCAATTCTTTCCATTACTGTCAGTGAAACCTGCAGCGAAAGAGTCCATTTCATCAAGAGGAATTGTCACTAATACGCTCAGTCCCTCTTTGTCAGTATTTGTCATTTCGCCACAGTGTCCCTCCTCTGTGATATAATCATATGCAGAGTCGACATTGGTTATTCTCAATTCTAATTCAGACGCATCAATGTCATGTTCTGAGAATCCAGTAATAATCATTGAAGAGGTAAATCCATCTGGAATAGAATTAGTTGTATCCCAATCAAAGGTTCCGTAAGAACTGCCTGTTTGCATATATTCATCGGAATAATTCGGGCAATCGCCAGTATTCCCATCATTGACCAATGCCATGTTAATATCATCAGATGCATCGTCAGGAGTTTCACAATGGAACATTACATCAGAATCGCCATCGCCATCTAAATCAACTGATTCGTCAGATTGGTCGGCACAATCAGCAATATTATCATTTACGCGCTTGAAAATAATCCACTGTGAACCATATTCTACTTCNCCATCATCTCCCATTACGCCATCTTCGCCGCAATCAAACATGTGAATTGAACTATTTGTAGTCATTAGGTTCAAATCTGCTGCTCCCCAAGACCATTCTCCATCAGCGTCTTCAACTGTATTCAAATCTACCTCAAACCAATTTTCCATGACAATTGTGGTCGTACCATTTGTCGCGGTTAATGAACTCATTATCCAATCGGAATCTGGGCTGAATTGGAAGGCTGTGATTTCCATGCTACAATAATCTGCATCGGTTACATCACCGAATGTCATGTTGACATAAACAATGCCGCCTAAAGATCCATCTAGACCTTCTATTGT
Source organism: Methanobacteriota archaeon (assembly GCA_002689345.1). Classification (GTDB taxonomy): domain Archaea; phylum Thermoplasmatota; class Poseidoniia; order Poseidoniales; family Poseidoniaceae; genus MGIIa-K1. Next base: position 2,209 of record NZFU01000066.1, read on the forward strand.
AGCACTAGTAGGCATTGGTCCGTCATCTTCATCAGACTCGCCACATGCAGTTCCATCAAGAGATGGGAGCGGCATATCGCCATCNACTACAACNTCCAAGTCAGGTTCATCAGCACCATTAGGGCAATCATNAGAGCCGTCATTAACTACACTCATTGGAACTGCACTTGAATCATCATCATTACAATCAAACCAATTATCTTCAGTTCCATCACCATCGAAATCTTGTGGTTCATCAGCACCATCGCCACAGTCTTCAGTTCCATCATTAACTAATGCAAAGTCTATCTCTGTATCAGGAGCACCTCCAACTGTTGAGCTACACCAGAAACTCGGACTTCCTGAGTCATCATCGTCACTGCCAAATTCATCACAAATATCAGAACCTTCAGAATAATTATCTCTTAAGATTAATTTATATTCAGTGGAGATTATATCTCCAGAATCATCTTCTTCCGATGTGATTAAATGAAGATTAATCATATTATCAAACCATGAATACGCTCCACTCTCTGAAGGAGTAAATGTAATTGTATCATAGCCCATGCTTGCAGATAATCCAGCATCTTCATTCGTAATGTGGTACATCATCATTGATCTAGTATCAGNACCGTCATACTCAACAATCCTGTCGAAATTCACCATCACCAGTGTGCCGTCTTCTGAAGGCATTAAGCCTGAAATTCGCATCGATGTACCCATTTCACTCATNGTTCCACACATGCCAGAATCCATCTCTAGTGCGTCCATAAATTCCATGATTGGAAGAAATTCAAACATCTCACAACCTCCTTCATCTGGATTTGCTTCACAGTATTCCATTACAAATTCTAGACAAGCCTCTGATTCTTCATCTTCGCACTCAGGTGCAAAACATGGGCTATCGGTATCTCCTGGTTCATTAGGGAATGGACATTCTTCTCCGCCGTCACCATCGCCGTCNCCATCGCCGTCACCATCGCCGTCACCATCGCCGTCTCCAGTTCCATCTGTAACTGCATCCATACAGGAAAAGGTTTCTTGGTCAAAAACAACTGCAGGTAGGTGTCCTGATCCGGTTATTGATTCGTTATCCTCAAACACTACCATTGGGTGCACAAAGTCAATGATATCCGACATAGTATGATAAGCAAACATCTCTAATTGGATATTTGGAGATGCGCTATTTTTCACTGACCAACTGGTAATTTCATGGAAATCGCCAGCATTTCCTCCTGAAGAATTAACCCATGTTTGGTACACATCTGAAACATGTCCCTCTTCAACCGAACAAATCAGTTCGAGTAGAAAAGGGGATTCATTAGCCATCGGCGGTGCCCCGAAATGAAGGTATAATGGACCATTTTCATCAATTACTGCCGGGGCGTATGAACCAGATTGAATATAGACGAAAAGAGCGCCATTCAGCATCTCCGTGGAATCGCCTCCGTCATCTCCAGTAATGTCACTGGGGTCTTCAGTTTCATCTTCTTCATTCGACGTACATCCAGCCAAAGAGGCCGAAATCAACATAAAAATCACAACAAACAGGTTTTTTCGCATATTTCGTACAAAGCAAACTAGCAAATAAGGTCTACGGAAGGCTTGAATTACCTGGATCTTCTTGTAATACTTCGACAAAATTCTTGGCAAATGATTGGCTAGGCTGGTTTGGCACAAGTAAGGAACAAGGGGTTTGGACTCTCCGAGGGTGGTGGACGCTGGGGGATTCCTTCCCCTAACCATTTTTGACTCAGTATAGCGTTTATTTGTACCACCCATTGTCGTGTTTTTGACAATGGAAAACATACAGGGGCTAGAATACCTACTTTCCGGTATTCGGAGAATAATTCGCGGGTGGTACATAATCCGGTAATTAGGGTGGTACATCAAAAGATTCCAACAGACCTCAGAATAGACTTCACTATCTGTACTGGAGGATTGACAGCGCCGGGCGCAGTTCCAGCCCTGTAAGCATCCTTACTTGCACTCGTTATGTTCTCACCAATACCATAGACGGCATCAAAGAACCAATACAGGCTGTAAGCAGCAAGTCCTACTCCACCTGCTGCCACTACTATTGCTGCTGTCTTGGCCATCTTGACTGTCTCCGCCATCTCAGCCGTAGTATCGGCTATCTGAGATATTGGCTTGAGCAAATGGTTTCTTTCCCAAAGGCCCGCTTCTATGCGGTGAACTTGGATATGATTAGCCCGTTGTCTGCCGCCATTCAACGGCTTACTATCTGTCACATCATCGGCAACCATTGGAACACCTACAATGACTTGGTTCGTACTATCCATGACAAGAAGGCAAGAACCTCAGCGTTCTCCGAGTTGGGATATATGTTGTCAATATCTTGCTGGACAAGACCCGGGTCAATTGCTCCAATTGTTTGGTTAGACCACTTGATGTAAAGTGGGTGCATTTGTAATTTGGAACCTGCTGGTAGAGCCCAATTAATTGGGTAGCCATTAACCATGAAAATCACGCACTTACTGTGGTCACTTTCAGAACGAATGCCTTGCCAATGTTGAGTCCTAATCTGTCTACATGGAGGTTGAAGTAATTGCTTCTTGAACCCGGATTCAATCCTCGCTTGGTTCCGTATGCTGTGTAGACTAATCCACCACTGGCATCAAACAATTCTACATTGGTGATGGTCGCTCCATCTTCTGCCTGAATGGTCATAGAAGATATTGCAGAACCAAAGATAGAATCTCCAACTCCTTGAGCGTTTACAGCCGTCTTGATTTCAGTTGCAGTTGCATCTACAATGTCAGTTCCATAGTACAATTCAATACCTGCTCTCGACTGTACCCACATGAGTACATTTGACTGGTTTGCAGTTGCATCTACGGCTACTGGGAATACCTGAAGTGTATCTGTTTTCTGAACCGTGTATGGCTGAATTGTGCAATACTGATTATCGGAGTAACTTGCTAGTGCTCCAAGCCCTCTACGCTTGACTACCATTGTGTTTGAATCAATGATTCTCCACGCACAAGCACCTGCCGTATATTGAACACAAACCTTGTCGATTACTTGACCCGGAATTAGTATTCCTAGAGGGTTGCTTCCGACTGTGTCAATCATGATGTTTCCATCCCAAACTCCGTCAGTTGCTGTAACCGCAAATGACTTTGACATCATTGCGTTTCCTACGATTGCTGTTGTCGCCTGTGTGGTCAAACTTTCACCCCAAGGCCAGTTTGTTTGAGGACTTTGTTAATCGGTTGCGTAACAGGTTTCAGGAACTTCTTAGATGCCTTCACGGCGATAGGAAGTCCGACAGTAGTTGCGACAATTGGAACCCAGTTTTTCATGAAGTTCCTCTTCATAATGTCAGTAAGGCCGCCGTCGTATGTGCCAACATTAAGGCCTGTAACTAACTCAGGTAGGGTTACACGGAATGCGCCATCTGAACCTGCTCTATACACGCCATCTCTGCGTCCTGTGAAGAAATCCATCAGGTTAGCATTGAACAGTCCTTGGGTCATAGAATTAGCAATTGCCAAACTAACTCCGGTATCTACCAAGTTTAGTTTGGGCTTACTCTTGCGTCGTCTCGGCATGTTGCTGGAAGTTGTCGTTCTGCGTCTGCGGGTTGTCTTCGTGAATTGGCCGTTCTTGTTGCGTCGTGCTGCCATGTTCGTTTCCAAGGAACTTATCCACCATTAATGCGATGATGGTATCCTGTATGGATTGGGGCTGGCTGAAGGTGGCAGTTGCAGCACTTTCGGGGCTAGTCAATCCCACTGAAAGTCCGTCTAATGTGTCAGCAACATCGGCTCCAATCCGGACTATCTCCTCTAGGCTTTGGGCAGAAAGTTCTGCTCGCTGGCTATGGTCGGTCAATCTTGAATCTAGTTCCCGTTTGCATGTGGTCAAAAGTCGGAGCGTTGCGATATGCGCACCGAGTAATCCCAGTGCTATCAGCATGAATGACAGGCTTTCTGCGTTCATAGGTAGGGCATAGTGGTGGTAGGCATTAACTCGATGCTGGTAACTAGACCGTCAGCAGACCAACCGGTTCAGCCACTGTACACCACCGTCTCAGAAAAAATAACCATAGTGAGCCGTTTAGGTGGGGGCTCAGACTGTGGTATTCACACCCAGCGCACCCCACTAAGCGTAACATTTCAAGATGTTACGGAGAGAAAAAGCGTAACATTTCAAGATGTTACGCATCAAAGTATTGCAGTGTTCTGTTTAGAGCCTCCGTAACATTACAAGATGTTACGCTTGGGCTAAAATCATCATTTTAGGACAAGGCCCCCATTTTCAGATATATGCTTGAAATTGCCTAACTCCTACTACTGGTATTGACCACCATTTTGAGTCCAACTTTAGAACAGTATTCTGATTGATATGGTACTAGGGTGGTACACGATCAAAATTTCCTGTTACCACCCATTCGGCGATTAGAGAGTTGGCCCATTTTGTGTGAGGACAGATGTCCGTGAGTTTGGTGAACGCAAGTCATAATAATGCGATGAAAGCGTTGACTAATTATGGTAATAAAAACCAAGGCGGAACCTACCGAGCAAGTATCTGATGAATTAGCCCCCCTGGATTTACCGCCTCCTCCTAATGATGAGAGACTAGATGAAGTGATTGAAGGAATAGGCCTCAGACGCCCTCGTTCTGCTGTTCTATGGTCATGTGCAAATTGTACTTATTGGAATGTTACTATTCACAATAATACTACCATCACTGAGAATGTAAAGCGTGGCTCTAGCAAGGTCAAGTTGTGTGCCTCAGAATGCTGCGGATGTGGTCAGAAGAGAGCGAGATTAAACTCAGCAGCATCATCAAGAATCGTTGCATGCGTAGATGCCTCTAAGCCCAAGCAAGTTAGAAACTTGAGGGCGACTGCTGAAGAGTTGAACTGCCTCCAAGAGGCCGGTGAGCAAGCAACAGAACACGATGCGAATACAGCGTGGTTTGCGATGAACAGACTGCTCAAACAAGGTAAAGGTCGCAAGTACTGGGCTATGCCGTTTCGTCGCTGGGAAAAGGTTCAATCTACGGGGGCTTTCTGATGTTTGTAGATGTCAATGAGGAGCGCTCAGTTACTATCCAAGAGTTAGCAAAAGACGGCTACAAATACATCGCTTTGATTCGTACCTCTACTACTGAGCAAGATGAGAATAGAGAGGTTCAGGAGAAGGACTTGATTGACTCTATGGAACGCCTAGGTTTCAAGCAGCAGCCGGTACTAATCGCATCTGAGAATGTATCAGGAGCAAAGGCGGAAAGAGAGCAAATCAATGTCATCATGGACTTCATCAAATCCACTCCTGAGAAGAAGAGAAAGTTGATTGTTGTCGCAAGAGATGTTGCTAGATTCTCTAGGGACACTCAGCAAGGATTACAGATTCAAACCGCCCTTCAGAAGTTGGGCGTCTATCTGTATGTTCAGCAAGCAAACTTGCTCCTAAATGGAGATGGAGCCGAGCAAGGTTCAAACCAACTCATCTTTGAGATTCTACTGGCAATGTCGAAGTCCGGAAAGCGTTCTGAGACTATTGCTTCTAAGACAGGTTCTAGAGAAGCCAAGAAGAAGGGATTGTTCTCAGGAACCCCTCAGGACTCCTATGTCAAGTTAGTACGCACAAGCGGCTCTCAGCGTGGAAAGTCAATCCGAAGGCGCATCTATGAATCACTAGGAGGATTAGACGCTAAGACCATCCAAATCAAGCCAATGGCAGCAGAACTATCCAACAGCGCTCAAACCTTCTATCCTGCCAAGTTGAGAGCCATCCGTGATGAGTTGAAAGACATCGAGGCTCAAGGTGGAAAGAAGAAGGTCGAAGAATACCTTGCAGTTTGGGATGCTATCATCAAAGAAGAGAAGAAGAGAGGAGTTGGCCCTAGAACTGGTAAGGGCAGAATGACAGATAGAGCAAGAGCAATTCATAGAGTAACTGTTGCTTATCTTCAGAACCCGTTTGATTTCCCAAGACCTGATACAATTGGCAATCCTTTGACAGCGACAATTCCAACTCCTGATAGAACTGGAACTATCGCAGATGCTTCTGCTAATTCTACACTTTACCTGCCAAAAGCACGCTGATATTTTTTTCCGGTATCCGACATGGATGTTTTTTGGAATTAGGGGAATGGACGCTGGGGGATTTGAACCCCCGACATCTTGGTTGCAAACCAAGCACTCTTCCAACTGAGCTAAGCGCCCCTAATTCCTGCGGG
>NZFU01000067.1 GCA_002689345.1 Methanobacteriota archaeon
GGAGCAACTGGTGGCCCTCAGACTTGGAGTTGTTGGGGCTCGATAAGAGATTCAAATGGGGCAGCATATGTTTTTGAGAGAGGGGAAAACACTGGTTCTATGTGGGATGAAACTGTCTATGTCAAGTTAGAACCTAGTGTTGATACTGAATATTCATTTAATCAAGATTTCACTTTTAACACCCATTCCTTTGGATGGGAGGTTTCTGCCGATCGGGATATGATAATGGTTGCATCAAAGGTAAGAACTTCAACTCTTCCGAATATTTTAACTTTCTATGGCCAACTTAATGTTGGGCCAAGTGATGGTAGTTCGTATATTTTCAATCGAGATGCTCCTTTGTCGTGGACCGAGGTTGCAATAATTGGTATTCCTGATATTATTTATCCTCCAAATTACAATGGATTGATGTTTAACATTCAAGGATATACACATAATCAAGTTGCTATTGGTGGAAGTTACATCATTATTGGATCACAGTGGGATAACATTCGACCAGTTAACTGGCTTCCAGGGTATTCAGCGTCATCATCATGGCCATCTTCTTGGGGGACACCTCCGACTCATTCCCCTGACCCAAACCAAAATGGACAGAATACTGGTTCAGCATACATCTGCTGGTTTGATGAAATACAAAACGTGTATTGTGATTGGACAGAAGAAACAAATCCTGGCGGTACATCTTACACTTGGGGAAGTTATTCTGTAGCTAATTCAAATGAATCTGCAGATGAAGATGACATATTCAATATGCAAGTAGAATGTCCGTATCAAGATATCAATATCTGTAGAATTATGGGATATTTATATTCAGAAGAAATTGCATCTTTGTACCATGATGCCGACCCGCATGAATTTTCATGTAGTGACCATGATGATTCAAATCGAACAAATAAGTCGTTCAGTGATAGTTACGCGTGGGAGTGCTTTGAGGTAAACAATAGTAGTGACGATGATGAAAATGAAACCGAGGATACACCTGGTTGTACCGATCCCGATGCGAATAATTACGATGAAGATGCTGATGTTGATGATGGCTCTTGTACCTATAAAAACGATGAGGAAACAGAAAAAGAAGAAGACGAGGCTGATTCCTGATTTGAAATTCTTTGCCTAGATTCGATTAGTAATTATACTAAACTAATACGAAATTTTCGATTTATTAGAAATGGTAAATTTGATTACTTTTTGCGAAACCATGCCATATCCTTTACCGAGCGAGGAATTTTGAGAGTCTTACCTTTCCTGCCATCTGTAGATTTTACAGTTTTGACTTTGTTGCCGCCATCATTTTCTTTTACTGTCTTTTCGGCAACTTTTCTGCCGGCTGCTGTGGCTTTTGATGCTGCAGCCTTAGATTTTGAAGCCGCTTTCTTAGCGGTGGACTTAGCCTTAGTGGCTGCTTTCTTAGCGGCTGCCTTTGTCTTTGTTGCTGCCTTCTTTGCAGTTGTTTTAGCCTTGGTAGCTGTCTTTTTTGCTGTGTTCTTAGCAGCGGTTTTTTTCTTGGAAACAATGCTCAGTAATTTCTTCGAAATCACAGCACTTAATCCGGCCTTAACTAGGCCTTTCTGACCTGCTTTTACAATTCCTGCTGGAGATTTAATTCCTGCATCGCTGAGTTTCTTTGCTGTTGCTTTTCCAACTCCAGGCAATGCCATTAGAGTTGCGAGAGGGTCCTTTTTCGGCTTAGCTGCCATATCTTCACCTAATACATGCATGTCACGCCCCCATGATGAACCCTTCTCTCATTTAGGGGCATTATTCAAGGGCAAACCCCGTTGTGACCAATTCATGCAAGGTGGATTAGACCCGTTAAAATCAATCTTGTTCGCTCAGGTTCGAGTGGCTGGGCCTACTCATGGATATGACCTAGAAGGTTATCTTAGACCAAGAGCTCATCCTGCAAATATTTCCACAGTATATCTGGGAGATGTTGCTCAAACTTTATTGAAAGTGATTCAAGGAATAAGTACTCCAATTATGGATAACAAACCAGGGTTTGATGAGCAGACATGGAAGTTTTCCAGCCACTCCGGCGATCTTTCTGTAACCGTTGAGAGTTATTCCTATTGGGGATTTGGATTACTAACACGCTGCTATGCAAATACTATCATCTTAGAAGGACCATTAAATGAAAGAGCGAGGATTATCTTTGATTTGGTAGCATCATTGCCTCACAAACCATGGGAGTTTTCTTGGAATGGAAAATTCAATTCGAAAATAAGTGGTGTCAAAAATAATCAAATCGGTTGGCAATCACATATTGACCGCGCAAAAGAGGATCTCAATGAATTGATTGAAACCACGCTACTAGCAAAAGGAAACTGTGACGATATCGAAATCGCAAGGAATGCTTTAGCAGATGATAATGCCCCTGCTGTACTTAGAGCGTTAGCTAGAATTGAGGCTGAATCCATTGAAATCAAGGTTGAAGATGTTAGTCCTGATGGGATGACTTTGAACTTCGATGAAGAGATTCCTTTTGTTGATTTATCATCAGAAGAGGAATAATCAGCGCGCGTCGCGTTCATAAAGGAAATCATTGTCGGCGTTGACATGGCAAAGAAAGACGGCGGCGGTATTCAGCAGGCTGCAGGTCTAATTCGATACTTCGATGAAGAATCGGAAGACGCTTGGAAAATTACTCCAAGACAAATATATCTAGCCTGCATTGGACTATCTGGTTTCATCTACCTCGTTAACGAGGGTGTAATCGGTTGGATTGCAGGAATGTTTTGATTACCTAAGTGGTTCTATCAAAACAACAGAACCTTCAGTTCTAGCCATTCCTTGAGCAACTTGCATTGCTGTTTCTAAATCCAGTGTTGCTCCTAGAGTTCTTGGCCCTTCGGTTTCGTGAACTATCAATCTGTGAGTTAAATGAGTTAATGTCTCTTGACTAATTCTCTCAAAGACCCACCTTTCGTTTTCGATTCTAACCATGGCGGGAACTTCGACCAAAGGTCCCATGTCACTTCCAATAGATTTTGTTCTACCACTAAGGCCTTGTAAATCTGCTAAAGGTTTCCAGGACCGCTTGCGAGTCCTCATTCTTACCTTGCTCTCTTGGCTTACGCCTTCTCTAAATGCTCTTCCCATCTGGATCCCCATCCCTTGGAGAAAACTAATTCTCCAAAACGCAATGGGATTTTATCCATTCATAAGAGTTGGGGGGACTTCCCGTTCTCTAGGCCGCTTTTGGCTTACCTTTTTCTAAAACCAATGGTGAACTAATTGAGATTAGTAATGCTAGTAATATTCCTAGTGAAACATGTCCTGCAAGATCGGTTTGCAGACATAGAATCATTGGACTAACAGCAAGACCTAGGCGCCATCCCCATGCCTCGGGACGAGGGTGTGCATCAAATCCAAGTAATGGTAAGAGCATTCCACACAAACCGATTGCAGTAACGGCCACTGTTAGCCACAATGCAACTGCGATTGAACCATGTCCAGTTCCAATTCTAGGTACATTTGACACCGATGCATATGTGATTGCAAATACCAAAATTATACCGATGAGTGTTGAAATTGCCAATGCCGTAGCCCGCCCGCCTCTGTTGGTAATTTTGGGACTGATTTTTTGTTCCAGATAAGGGATAAAGCCGATGAAGCACATCGAAATAATTACCACTAATAGTTCTCCACTCAACAATAGATCTGAAGACAAAAGTAGAATTGTAAGAACTCCAATAATTATCAAACTGTGAGTTTTGTTGAATGATATTGAATTGAATAATAACTGTGCTAGAACTGTTCCAATAACAAGTGATTGCAATAATTCCAGTATCCCTGAAAATAATGAATACTCGTGAATCGTTGAACTAATTCCATCCATTGGATACAATGTTAGTAGTAAAACCAAAGTCATGGCTCCACCCATTCCGTTGAAATATTTCTTTGGATATCCCTGAGTAATATGGTATTGTAACAATATGCACATCATAGCAACTATCACCAAAACTGAGCCGCCGGGTTGATGAATAGTTTCGAAAGGAGATGTGACAAAAGATAGTGTGCAGAATGTGGCTGTAATGCTTGCCAACCACTTGCCCTTTTCGAATAGAGGAGAGAGTAACATTGCCACGGCAGATAGGAATGCGAGGGTCGCAAGAGTTTCTGCCATGGCCCCCCCACATCCAACTGACCCATTAGACTTGCACAAGCAACAAGAGTGAGAGACCTGACCCCGCGACATGGTGCGACCAGCCGACGAGGACTTACTCGAGCAGTTGGCAAAGACTCCGTTGGCTGGTTTGTCACGGAGTTTAGGGATAGATGTCAACCAATGGTTACCAATCGCCTCTTCGCCATTACCTATCACCTTACGATTAACACCTGGAAGACATGACGAAGAGTGGACTAGGGAAATGCTAGAATTGGTGAATGGTGAAAAAATCCCTTGGATTACAACTTCGGAATCATGGACTATGCCTTTCTCAAAAGGAGATTATCCTGATGAGCAATCAAAGAAATTGATGGCCCTACTTCATGAAACAGGTAGAATCACTCGTCAAGAAGCTGTCTCCATGTTACCGCCAATAATTCTAGAGCCTAAAGACGGGGATTTGGTCATGGATACATGCGCGGCTCCAGGCTCTAAAGCAACTCAACTTGCAGAAGCGATACCAAACGGTTTGGTCTTGGCAAATGAACCTTCATCGGGGAGATTGAATTTGTTAGTTACCAATAGAGGAAGGCTTGGAATCGATAATATGTTGATCATGCAACATGATGGGCGCCATATTGGAAGAATGCCCGAACCCGGCATGGATGGCATAGTGGTTGATGCACCGTGTAGTGGAACTGCAACAACAAGGAAAAATCGTGAGTTATGGTATTCTTGGACTCCAAAGGTTGGTAGAAGTTTGTTCAAACTACAATCGGATATTGCCTTACGTGCTGCACAATTACTACGTCCTGGTGGAAGGATGGTGTATTCTACTTGCTCTTTAGACCCGATTGAAAATGAAGCTGTAGTATGCGAAATTTTGCAAAGATGTCCGTGGCTAAAGTTATTGGAAATTGATACTGAAAGATTGTTTCCCTCACTAATTTGTCACAGAGGAATTAACGATTGGCCAATTCTTGATGAAAATGCTGAAATCGTAAATTGGGAAGGCGTCATGCCAAAATTACCTGGGCTATCACAAGAAATGCTGAATCCTGAACAACGAGGAATGGATGCTCCGGATTTATCTGGAACGATCAGAGTCCATCAGCACGATAACGACACTGGAGGATTTTTCGTGGCATTGTTCGAACATGTGGCTGAAAGAACTCCTGAAGGTGTGGCCCGTTCGATGATTCTGAAGCGGGAATTAAATCGAGAGCCTGTTGAATTGCCTCGTCAGCAGAAGAATAAGCATACAACAAAGGTTGCTACTCCTGAAGTAATCTCTGAAATTTGTAGTAAATGGGGTATTGAAGAAAGCAAATTTACTTGGTGGCATCGCGGTAGAAGGGTAAATGTCTCTAACAAAATAGCATATGACCGATTATACAAGCCAACAGTTGTCAATAAGAAAGGCGATTATTGGCCAGGTGAAGATTTCCATCCATTACGTGTAATTCATGTTGGACAGCCTTCATTCACCGATAACAAGGGGATTTGGAGAACGAGGCTGGAGGCTTTGGAATTGTTGCGCCCACATATCACTAAAGGGTTAATCGAAATTGATGAAAAAACGATGATTGCAATGTTGAAAGGATTCACTCCTCTTCGTGAGGATTTTCCTGTATCCATTGAGCGTGGTTCCTTTATCTTGAAATGTCAAGACCACTTACTCCCGGTCTGGGTTGCTGCAAGAGTATCTTTGATGATAGATGAAAAGGAGCGAGAGGTTCTTCGACTGAAACTTGGTATCGAGATTGAGGAGGAAGAAGAATGAGGCTGTTCGCTCTTTTTGTCGCACTCCTTATGCTACCTGTTGCTGCCGCGATTTCAGATTTGACAATCTATGCCGAAGGGTATTATGAAAGTCAAGATGAGGCTCCTATTCTAGTAGAGTGGTTCCACGGAAGTGGAGATGAAGAGAAAGTTAACGAATTATCAATGATGGATTCGAATGGTGAAATAACACTTCTACATTGGCGCACTGGCGCAGACCAGGAGGGCGGTGGATTGCCTGATGACGATGCTGATTCAAGAATGATGTATCATGGCTTCAATCAAACACCATCTGTTGCTATCGACGGCTATCCCGAAAATATCTCTGATATCGAAGGGGATGTCAGAATGAACGAAGTAGATATTGATTGGAGCATACAGTTAATTGGCTCTACTGAGGTTGAATTGCTCAATATTACTGCGACTTGGACTAACCCCCAGCAACTTAACGGCGCAACCCAATTGCACCTATTCATAATCGAAAGTGAAGCGATAGATTCCAATGGAAGAGAAGTGGATAATTTAGTCAGAGATTGGGCTCCATCATCGTCATTTAATTTTTCTAACAATGCCACCAATAAATGGAATGAGACTATCACTAGAGACTATCTAGATGGGGCTGGAATCGATTTAGATGATGCCACTTATGCAGATAGATACGAAATCATTCTAGTATTGGTTGGAGGCTTTGAAGAAGAAACTTCGAATCGTGTTCTTTCGATTCAAAGGTCTGAAATGCCAACATATTGGCAATCGGTTGATCAAGGTTCAATTCTAACTCCTATGCTCGTTCTCATAATTCTCATATTCTGTATAGGATTCATTGTTATGGCTGAAAGAAAAAGAGAGATCGGTTTACCTCGTCTCGAAGGTTCGTGGTCATCTGAAAAGGATGTAATAGATTATCGAATAATTGCAGGGAACTCGGTTGAAATAGGAGATTTAACCATTGGAGATGGCTGGATATCTAATGGCCGTATCAAGAAGGTTACAGTTGCAAAAAACACAACGCACAGTGGGACATTACGGGTTAGTGGAAGTGGTGCATTTACACTTCGATTGGCTGTGAAAGTTAGTGAATTGGGTGATTGGGTACTAGATTTGAATTTGCCTGATCCCGGGTCGAATGATTGAATACTGAGCGCCTTTTGTTGGTCAACATGGCTTTAGATTCTGTTGACCGGGCGATTATCGAATCTCTTTGTGAAGATGCTAGGTTATCTCAAAGACAGCTTGCTCAAAAAGTAGGGGTCGCTCAAGGAACGATTACCAACCGATTAAGACGCCTAGAAGGAAATGGTACGATTCAAGGCTATGCCCCGATTCTCAATGCAGATTCCGTAGGGTGGGGGATGACTGTAATGGCAGGATTATGTATTGAAAAGGGTAGAATGATGGACGTTCAAAAGCACATTTCGGCAGACCCAAGGGTGTTTAGTGTCTATGATGTAACTGGAGACTGGGATTCGATGGTACTCGCTCGTGTCAAGGACAGAAAGGACCTTGATGATTTAACAAAATCTGTATTTACTTTGGACGGTATTTCTCGCTCTTACACACATGTGGTTTTGAACACTGTGAAAGAGTCAGGGGTCCGTCTTCCCGAGGAATGATGGCAGGTCTTCGACACACATTGTGTCTGGCTTCATCGCCTTAGACAAACTTCTCCGAAGAATATCGGATGGTTTGATGTCTAGACCAATCATTGAATCCATCAATTTTCTTTGTAATCTACCTCCGGTTCTATCCCAATCCATTAGGATAATGCAATTGCCATATGTTTCTGCAATGTACACTGCGACTCTATCGACTGGCCACCCGCGGTTGAGAATTTCGATTGGACCAATAAAACCGAGATTGCGTAAAGCGATCTCGTCTCTTTTTCCTTCGACAAGAATCACATGTCCTTCTGCATTTTCTTCAATGCCAGATTCGAGTGCTCGATGAGCCAAGGCATATCTTTTCTCACGATTCAACCAATCCCTCCAATTTTGAAATTATTTGATTTGCAGTTAGGCCCTCAATACTCACTTTTTTCTGCCTAGTCGTATGCCCTGAAACAACGGTTACTTGTTTCGAAAAAATCGTTGATAGAACATTACAAACCGCATGATTAGCTTTGCCTTTTTGGGCTTCTGCTTTAACTGCGACCTGCAATTTTCCTCTCCACTCATTGAACCCAATAACTCCTTGTCTGCTAGAACCTGGCTGTACCTCAATCTCAACCAATACCGTCCCTTCAAGGGTGGTTTGAACACAAGCTGCAAGCCCCACAAGAATACCCGATGGAGTGTTAGCACATCAAGAAACCTCCCTACGGGAGGGCTCGCTCATACGCAATCAATTAATACATCCGTCTGACCGCTGGAAGCATGGGCGCTTCGCGTGAGCTATGGCCAGATGAATATACAGTGTTCAATATCCTGTATGATAAATTCTTATTCTGGTCAATCATAGTCGGATTATTCACATTTGCTTGGCTAATAATTGCAATATTGAGATATCGTGAAGGTATTGAGCCGGTTGGAAAAGAAGAGATCAAAGTGGGCACATTCCCAAAGGAGCGCCATCACTTCGATTTAGAATTGGCTTGGTTCGTTGGGCCAACAATTCTCGTTATTTGGGTAACCATACTCGCATTTGGTTCGATGAACATTGTTTGGGGCGAAGTTGCTGAATTACAAGAAGATGAAGACGCATTCACTGTAGAAGTTAATGGACTCCAGTGGTATTGGGACTTCTACTATCAGGACGCTTTGACTTGGGAAGATGTGGAGACAGGCCATAACGTCACTTGGGACACCACTTCCGGTCTTTCAATCGATGCTGGTGAAGGAGCGGCTACCGCTGCTATAACATGGGGCTCCAATACGGAAAGTCTAGACCTATCCAATCAAACCACAATGGGCGAACTATTCAATGAAATGATTTTCCAGAGTGTCGATATTCTCGATGCTGAAGGTAATGTATTGCATAGATGGCAGCACTTACCCGTAGAGCACAAAATGAGTGGAGATTTAATTATCCCTTGTGATACAAATGTCTTATTCAACATACACAGCATGAACCCTGAAAGAGAATCAAACTTTGATGCAACAAACACCTACCAAGGTGTACAGCACGCATTCTGGTTACAAGAATGGGGAATGAAGGAAGATGCAGTCCCAGGACTTGAAGGTGGAACATGGATGTATGTTCAACCAAACGAAGCGGGTACATTCCCTATTCGCTGTGCAGAATATTGTGGTAAGGAGCACTCTTTGATGAAGGGGCAGGTAGAAGTCGTTGCTAAGGAAGGAATGACCTGTGATGCCGACTTTGGTATCTACTTTGACAATAAGGAGTTGAGAGAATGAAGACACGTAGTGTAGCTATTTTGGCGCTTCTTCTAGTGGCTCTAGTATCTACAACATCGTTTGAAGCTAGGCAAGCCGGTATCGGCGGTGGCGGAGACGGAGGATGTTCTTGTCACGGAGGTATGACCGACAATACTGTGATTACAATCGACGGTTTGCCTGAAACATTCAATGCATCAGAAGAATACTTCTTCACACTAACCATCACCAATGATGATGTTCCAGTAGAAAACTCTGACCAGAATGGCGGATTCAGAATGATCTTGCAGGGCGGCGGAGTTCTAGAGTCTGTACCAGACATCGATGGCAATTCCGCTCAAGAAATGGACGGCGGACTTACTCACACCATGGACATCAATGATAGAAGAACTTGGGATTTCAAGTGGACTGCTCCTGCCGATGATACCGCCATTGCAGACTTCCTAATCTATGGAAATGCTGTCAATGGAAACGGCGCTGCTGATTCTGATGGCTCAGACCAATGGAATAAGTTAGAAGTCTCTGTTCAAGGAATAAATGCAAATCCAAGTGCCCCTAGTGCCGCAGCCCTAACAATTCTAATGACTGTTGTTGGATTGGCTCTAGGTCTAATTCTAATCGGATGCATGTGGGTATTCTACACCCGCAATCCTGATAATTTCTCAATCGGGAACTTCTGGTCTTACCTCAAGCCTTGGCTAACTACAACCGACCACAAGCAGGTTGGACTTCTGTACTTCTTGTATGGATTCTTCTTCTTCCTTGTAGGTGGTCTTTTGGCACTACTATTCCGTATTCAACTAGCCCTTCCAGAGAATGATTTCCTTACACAGGCAGAATACAATTCATTCTTTACCTTACATGGAACGACTATGATTTTCTTAGCAGCAATGCCAATGATTGCAGGTTTCATGAACTATATTCTACCATTACAAATCGGGGCTAAAGATCTCGCATTCCCGAGAATCAATGCCCTTGGTTTCTGGTTAATTGTCGCTGCAGCGCCTCTGATTTTCACAGGTGTATGGAGTGGTGAAGGAGCAGACATCACATGGGTTATGTATCCGCCTTATTCCAGTTTAACAGGACAAACGGGTGGACCAAATCCTGGAACTATAGCCTTCATATCGGGAATTGCCCTACTTGGGGCATCATCTACTCTTTCGGGTGTTAACTTCGTTACTACAACCTTCACAATGCGTGCTAAGGGCGTTGGATGGATGAGAATGCCTCTGTTTACTTGGTCAGTTCTAATCAGCGTATTCATGCTGTATGTGAGCCTGCCTGCATTCGTAATTGGAGTATTCTTCTTACTATTCGATTCAACGATAGGAACGACGTTCTTCACAGCTGGCGGTGATCCATTGCTGTTCCAACACCTGTTCTGGTTCTTCGGTCATCCCGAAGTGTACGTAGTCGTAGTACCAGCGTTTGGAATTGTTTCTGAGGTTCTTGCTACAAGTGCAAGACGATCTATTTTCGGTTACAGGTCCATGGTTTATGCAATGGTTGGAATCGGTGTTGTTGGATTCATCGTTTGGGGACACCACATGCTAACCAGTGGTATGAGCCCGGCTTGGCGTGCAGCATTCATGATTACTACCATGGCGGTTGCTATTCCGACCGGTGTCAAGATTTTCAATTGGCTTGCAACCCTATGGGGTGGAAGCCTTGTGTTCAAAACACATACACTTTGGTCACTTGGATTCTTGATTACATTCACACTCGGTGGACTATCTGGAATGTTCTTCCCTGTAGCGGGACTAGATACGCAATTCCATGATGGATACTTCGTTGTAGCACACTTCCACTATGTATTCATTGGAGGAATTATCTTCGCACTATTCTCTGGAATCTACTACTGGTTCCCTAAGGTAGTTGGTCGAAAGATGGATGAGACGCTTGGTTTGTGGCACTTCTTAATCGCGTTCTGTTCATACAATGCTGCATTCTGGCCAATGCACGCTGTAGGAATTATGGGAATGCCTCGCAGAACTCACACCTATGCTGCTGATTCAGGATTTGCTGAATTGAATCTGGCAATCTCCACATTCGCACTAATCTTTGGTCTATCGCAACTAATCTTGGTATGGAATATTATTCGATCTGTAAAGAAGGGCGAGAAGGTAGGGAAGGACCCATGGGGCGGCTGGTCTCTAGAGTGGGCAGTCACATCCCCTCCACCAACGCCATCATTCGCTGTTGAGCCAATTCAATACGATGCTAATGAAGGAGTTGAGCATCATGAAACGAAACTTGAATCGATGTTACGCGCTCCGTTCCGGGCGATGAGCAATCTTTGGAATAAGGAGGCGAAAATATGAGCGGAAGTCTACACGATGTCAAGAACGAAATCTGGATGAAGACTGTCGTAATCTCAATCGGAATTCTAGTTCTTGGAGTAATCGCTTATGGCGTGTTAGCAATGGGCGTAGGTTCGATGAAACATCATGAGTGGGAAGAAGCCCATGATGAACTCGAGAATGCTGAATCTAGCTGGAATACTGCAAATGAAACTGGAACATTAGCAGAACAAGAATCTGCTAATCTTGTATGGGAAGATGCGCATCATGCAGATATTGATGCTCACTTGTCATTCTTAACTTGGGATACTGCGGGTAAAACAATCATGGTTATGTTCATTATTTATGCTGCGTTCTATGGCATAGCAGGATTCTTCAATAGTATTCAACCTGAAGAGGATGACCATCATTACGGTGATGACCATGAAGAACATCATGGCTCTGCCTCTCCAATATTGATGGCAGGTGGTATCCTTCTATTCATGATGGGATTCCCTGGCTTTGTAACAACATGCAAAGCGTGGTTGGGATTGGATTATGATGCAGACATGGGCGGATTTATGCTTTCATCAATCGGTTCTATGATTCTAATTATGGGCATAGGAAACTGGTGGAATGAAGATCTGAAGGGCTTCCCTGAACAGATTGCAACATCTCATCCATTCGAAGGCCAAGATATTAGAAAGGCAGGTATGTGGATTTTCCTAATCTCTGAAATGATGGTTTTCGCAACATTCTTCTCATCTTACCTAAGAATGAGAACAGGATGGTGTACTCAGTGGGCAGTAGATGCTGGCAAGTGTGATGTTGTAGATACAACTACTGCATCTGACCTCCTAAGACATGATGTAATGACATTGTTACCGGGTGCGATCAATACTTTCGCACTAATTATCTCGTCTTACACAATTGTTCTGGCTCTAAAGGCTGCAAAGAATGTCGACTGGCAGCCTTCTAAGAACAAGTTGATGGCTAAATTATTCCCTTCAAGGAAGAAGGCTGTTAGAAATTACTTGCTGATAACACTAGCACTTGGTTCGCTGTTCATAGTACTGAAGTTGGTAGAATGGAGCCACCTAATCGCTGAAGGGTTCACTATTGATACCCAAGCAGGTTCCATATTCTTTGTAGCAACTGGTGCTCACGGACTTCACGTATTTATTGGATTATTAGTCATGCTATTCATGATTTTCAAGGCGGATGCTCTTGAAGATGGCTATGATGAAAACAACGGCCAAGGAATCGAATACTTCGGTTTATACTGGCACTTCGTGGATTTGGCGTGGGTTGCCATCTTCCCGGCATTCTATCTATACTGAGGCGAGAATATGGGCGAACACAAGTACACAGGACCAATCGCTGGAATCTTCCAGAAAATTGCGGATAAAATGGGGAAGGATGTTTACTACGTAAATTTCCTAATTCTAATGTTCTTCACTCTATTCGAAGTTGCTGCGGTATTCTTTAGCAAAGTTCCAGGAACTGACATTGAAATCACTAGAGGTGCCGTTTGGGCAGTATTGATTGTGGTTGGAATCATCAAAGGGTATGGAATTGCAGCATTCTTTATGCATCTTAAGGGCGATCCTTTCATCTACACTCGAACAGCACTATTCCCTGTTCTATTTGTAGTATTGATGTTATGGGGAATCGGATTATCTAACCCTGATGGTATCGATAATCTCCCAGCATGGTGTACTCCTAATTGGGATTACTCCTATGTTACAGAATGAGTGCAAAGTGATATGCACATAGCCCCTAGGATTCATTAATGAATCATATTAGCGGCAATCATGCGCTGGTTTTCATTAGCTGTCGTCGTCTTACTTTGTGCCTCTACAATTCCTGCAAGTAGTGCAGGAGGAGACGGAATTCACTGGAATGGGTATACATTGGATAGAAATTCAATACCTAATCGTGTTCTTATCGATCACAATAGCGAGCCTTATTCATTGCAAACAGGATCTTCTGATGTTGTTATTGTAGCATTTATTTTTACGACCTGTGTCGACGTTTGCCCAGTTATTACCAACAACCTATTACAGGCAGAAGAGAAACTAGATGGCATTGACTACCAATTTATTTCAATTACAGTAGACCCTGCAACCGATACTCCAGAAACTCTCAAGGAATATATGGAAGATTATGGAGCAACTTGGCCGCACTTAACAGGTGATTTAGCAGACCTCGAAGTGGTCTGGGATGATTTCATGATTTCCGTGGTCACTGAGAATATTACATCTCATGACCATGACGATGACAGTACAGACGGGGAACACGACCACATGAACTATGATAACAATACAAGTTCAACTGTAACTGTAGTAATGCCTGATGGAAATACATCTGTGAACACGGTTATGCCAACAGGTTGGGACCAATTAACCGCTTCTGCGGACCAAAAGGGATGGACTGTTAATGCAAGTGAATCTGAATGGGGACATTTCGTTTCTGCGATTAACGATGATGAGGCACCTACTGATGGTTCATGGTGGTGGGAGTTACACTCCTGGAATGAAACTAGCATGGCATGGGAATATTCTCTGACTGGAATTGATTCCATCGAAACTGGAAATCTGGCATTCGCACCGAATACGACCGATGATTCCACCATACCAATGCCTGATATGGAAAATGAAACCTTTGTTATTGTTCAATCAAATGGAACTAATGATTCTGCAATAATTTCCCAGCCAAATGCATGGCACATGAGCCTAGCAGCTCTGGATTCATTCGATGCCCCTAAAACTGAGTATGGCCATTACATGAATTCAATTGAGGGAGTTTCTGCACCTACAGATTACACATGGTGGTGGCAATTGCATTATTGGGATATGATGAATAATTCATGGACTGAAAGTATGGATGGAATGGATATCCTGTTCAACCAAAATCATATCGCTTGGGCCCCAAACTCAACTATGGACAACATGATTCCAGTACCAAGTATGGAAATGGATGAAACAATGATTCACAAACTTGGAGTTGTGTATCCCGATGGAACCACTGCTTTGTTTTCTGGAGAATATACGGGGATGGGCATGGTCAATGCAATGGAGCATACGATGACCACTCTAATGCAGAATGATATTGCTCATGAAATGGAAAATGGAACTATTTCTTCAATCGGTGGACATGAAGGTGAATATGACCTCTACATTTGGCATGATATGGGAGAATACAGTCATTGGATGTCTACATCTGACACTGCAAATGAAAGTATACTGATGGAAGATGCTGATCATTATGCATGGGTTGCAAAGGATGGAGATGCTGCAACATTAATGTCTCCTGAGATGGATGAAGGGCATAAAAATCAAACCTCAACATCGCATTCAACTCAGACTTTCATCCTCGATGGAGATTGGAACCCAAAGGTTGTATTCACAGGATATGATTGGAATATTGATGACTTCGTTGAAGATGTTGAGAGAGCTGCGAATTCTGCAAGCGACCCTCATGACCATGATGACCATGGGCTTCCAGGCTTTACTTTCGCTACTATTGCAGCAAGCCTTGGTCTAGCGATTATTGCAACTAGTCGCGAAGATTGAGCAAGGATAGATTCTTGAAAGAATTGCCCCCCCCACAAATCAAGCGGAGATCGCATAGCCTGGTATCGCGGTGGACTTGAAATCCACTGTCCCTCGGACACGGGAGTTCGAATCTCTCTCTCCGCGCTTCTTGTTTTTGTATTGTTTCAGACATAAATTATGGAAAGGGTTCAACAACTCAAGGTGCCGTAGGCACCTCATGGCCCGCCTACATTTGCGACTTGGAATGCTGCTGGTCCTGATTATGTTCATGAGTGGATGCATTTACTCATCAACACCCGAATGGGGCACTGATGATGGTCAAGTGCATGTCAAAATCGATGGCGACACCGCTAAGGTTCAATCCAAATTAGGAGAAGATTTTGATGAAACTGTTCCTATCGAAGGATGTGAGGATTCAAAAATAAAAGTAACTGGCTTACTTATTTCATCAATGGTTTATGATGAACATCCAGACCTCAGTGATATTTCATCTGCAATGGGCGCCTCTGTAATCATTCATACTATGACTTGGTCAGAGGCTGAAAGTGTAGAAGAGGGTTCTGCGGGCCGTGTTGCTTTGAAAGATTGGTCGGACCCCACCGCGCCCGCGCCTACTGAAAAAGGGAAGATAGATAGCGTACATGCAAAGGATTGGGAAGTCGTTGGAATTATTCCTGCATCACAAAATATTGCTGAAGGTTTGAATGTCGTAGAACACTGGCACCAACCGATTGAATTGAGTGGATATATTACCGATTATAGCACTCTATCGGGCGTAGTCGATTGTAAATTAGATGGGCAAGGCCATGGAATGATTGTTACAAATATCAAAACTGAAGAAGGTGTAGTCAGCCTAGATGGAGATCATGATGATGAATATTCGCTAGGAGATACTGATATTTTCGGTGGCTGGACATTTATTCTGTTCTTCCTCATAGCGGGAATTGGCGGAGGAGTTGCTCTATTCATTGTTTCAACTATGGTCATCAAACAAGGCGCAAAAGCCACAGCAGAAGCACTTCTTGGAAGAGAAGGTTTTGCAAAGGCAATACAGATGAAAAGGGATTTGAAACAATCGAAAAAGGATGGCTTAGAAAGTGCTGCAGAACGTGCCTCAAAACAGCGAAAATCTTCCCCTCCTCCAAAGAAAAATTCCCAGGAAGAGCCTGCAATTGCTGGATTCAGCCTTGATAGTGTTCTTTCCTCTGACGATAACGATGAGGGCCCGCAAGCATTTGGTGGCGGCGGTTCTGTTGTAGTTACTAGCGAGGCTAATCAAATACAATCACAACCAGTTTCTTCTTCGATGGCAGAATCGCCTGTAAGTTCGCCGATGCCTTCGGCTAATGTTGTATCAAGTCAGCCTACACAACAAACTAAGAGAGGACATTTCTCTTCTACAATGTCTAGTTCAAAGGTTGCATCACAGCCTAGTAATGCGGTAAACCCAACCAAAGCAAGCAAGCCGATCAAGCGCCGTACTGTCAAAAAGCGTGCAGCTAAAGTGGTTGAGCCAGAACCTGTAGAAGAAAACAATCGAGCATCTATTGCCGATGATGAAGAATTCAGTGACTTCTCATTCTAAGCCCAATCTACATCTTTTGCGCCTCGAACAAGTAATTGTTCAGTATGCCATTCTAGTATTGCAGGGCTCACGATTACTGGCTCGCCGTCTGCTTGGACCCATGTAGATAATGGCAATGGTNTTTCACAAATATTACCTGCACTATCGACNGGTTTGATTTCTATTCGATTGGCTTTTTGTTGAGTGATTCCCCATTTGCCGATGTGNTTNCCNTTCTTCATNGGNCCCATTAGTGAGAGCATCGCTATTCTAGAAAGACGGGGCGCATATACAATCGAGCCTTGTTCGTCAACTGGNGAGACTCCTGGGCATACCTGATATCCTCCGCCAAAGGTTTCTCCTGTAGTTGCTGCAAACATTGTAAAATCCAATATCTCCCCTTTCGCATCATCAAGCTTGAGCCATACCTTTCTTCTTTTCCAAAATGGAATTGTCGTGATGCCGAGATAGGTGTATTTTTTCCCACCCTTGATCCACTTAGCCCGATACAGTTTGGCGCGAGAAATAGCACTGGTAATTCCTGCATCTGATTCCAAAAAAACCCAGCGTACAACTCGGCCTTCATGTTGTGCAGGTCCGTCCCATTGGTTAGCACTGGGAGCAGGGTAATCTCCGGCTTGTGAGGCAGGGAACCCTTCTAGTCTCCAGGCGGCACATCGTCTATCGACACCGTTTACCAAAACATCGATTGCTGCATCGATGTCTTTACGCGATATCCCTTGGGTTATTGCATAATCATTACCAGAGCCAAATGGTAGGATCCCCATTGGAATGTCACTACCACGTAATGCGCTAGCAACTTCATGAACGGTTCCATCTCCACCTACAGCAACAATTAGTCCCTCTGCATCTTTTTGCCTTAAATTCCAAGCGATTTCGCTTGCATGGCCAACCCCTTTGGTCATATGCGTTGTAACTTCAAAACCCCTTGATTCTAATTTTGAGACCACGGAAGGCCATTTTTTCCCACAAGTGTGGTCCCTGCTAGCCGGATTGACAATACAATGTAACGGCCCCATAACTATGCGTAGGAGGCGTTGATGCCATCAATGCTATTGTTTGGAGAAGCGATGCACTCATGTCTAATGCCCAATCAGCGGGTATCATGACTTGGAGCGCGGAGCAGTGTGGACACATGCGCCGCGCGCTTGAAGTTGCAGAAAAAGGAAGGGGCCAAGTAAGGCCCAATCCCCTTGTTGGTTGTGTTTTAGTTAAGGATGGAGAGGTTATTGCAGAAGGTTGGCATGACCATCTTGGTGGCTTGCATGCTGAACAAATGGCAATACATGATGCTGAGGAAAAAGGCCACAATACAAATGGTGCCATCGCATACGTTACTTTAGAGCCATGCAATCATTTTGGAAGAACGCCGCCTTGTACTGAAGCACTACTCTGGGCCGGGATTAGCGAGGTGATTGTAGCTCATGGCGACCCTAACCCTCTAGTTCGTGGAAACGGGGTTGCTGTATTGGTTGAAGCAGGTATTACAGTTAGTTCTGGATTACTTGAACAGGAAGCCTCTGAGCAAATGCGTGAATTTTTGCATTGGTGTGAAAACCGCAGACCATATGTTACAGTAAAAGTTGCAATCGATGCGAATGGCTCAGTTGATGATTTAGCAGAAGACTCAGGTAGATTCACCAGTACTGAGTGTCTGGAAAAAGTGCATGAATTACGTAGAGATTGTTGTGCTATTTTAGTAGGAGCAAACACAGTCATTCGTGACAACCCTACTTTGACGGTTAGGCTTGTTGAAACAGAAAGGCAACCTCTTCGGATAGTAATCGATCCGAATAATAGGATTCATCCGGATTCAAAAATTCTCAATGATGAATTTTCTACTAGGCACTTGAAAGATGATTTCAGAGGGTTAGATTCTATGCTAGATATGCTTGGTGATTTAGAGATTCAAAGGTTAATGGTTGAAGGGGGACCTACAACGATAAACCATTTCTTAGAACAAAATCTAGTTGACGAATTCATCCTAGTTCAATCTTCTGTGGTTCATACCAGACCAGTAAATACTGATTTTGATTTGTCAAGCTTCACAAATATGGAGCAAACAAATTGGGGCAGTGAGGTCGTTAAAGTCTTCACGAGGTGATCTTGTGCAACAAAGCGATTCATCTGCAATTATTGCACTACGTGGCTGGCACCCTGCTATAGCAAGGGCTGAAGCGAAATCGATGTTTCCAGATAGTAATCTAAGCCGTACCGATTCAAGGCGACTACTGATTGCAGACGGAGAAAGTGATTGGAATAATGCCGATTTAATGTCTGGTTGTGAATGCGTTTTGGTTGGAGGCGGTATTGCAAAATGGAAATCCATCGAAGATTTGTTAGAATTAATTCCTAGTGATGCCGTAAATGATATGGCGGTAGAATGCTGGCGTCATGAAGGGAAAATTCCTGTTGCAACCAAGGATATTGAAAGACAGATTGGGGGGCTATTCCACGACAAGGGTTCAACATTTAATCTGGAAAACCCAACGAAAAGATTTGGAGTTGTACTTGATAATTCGGCCGGTAATGTCGCTTGGGGTTGGATGATTGGTAAAGGTCCAGGAAAGCATGGCTGGTCGGCTATGAGGGCAAATAAGAGACCTTTCTTCCGACCTGTTAGTTTAGAGCCGAGACTTGCTAGAGCGGCAGTGAATATTGCTGCGGGAACAAGTGATGGTTTTGTTGTTGACCCGATGTGTGGAACCGGTGGCATATTGATTGAAGCCGCTTTGACCAAACGTCAGACTTTAGGAATTGATTTTGACCCGGTCATGATTGATGGAACAAAGCAGAATCTCGAATGGGCTGGCGTTAATGCTGAAGTTAGACGAGATGATGCTACAAGATTCGAATTACCAGAAAATTTAGCTGCCGTGGTAGTCGACCCTCCTTATGGAAGGAATTCTCAGGGTGATGAAAAGTTACTTGAGGACATGTTAGCAAATATTCGTAGACAAAATAATCAATGTGATTTGGTTGTAATTCTGCCGACTATGGCAGGTGGTGAAGATTTAGATGAAGAGATATCCACTGACATTGTATTACCTGGGTTCAATATCGAGGCAGCATTTGGAATTCCGGTTCACAAATCCCTAGGAAGAACCTTGATCATCGCTTCAGCTTCGACTCAAGGTTGAGTAATCTGTGGGCGTCTTCCTCCACTGGTTCATCGAATTCATCGGTGTGGGGGCATAAATTATCCAATATCGCTAGGTCTTTTTCATCAAGAATCACAGGGTATGTCTTGCAGCCGAAAGGTCTTGTGTCGTAGACTGAACAGATACCCGGTGCACTAGGTAATGCTGATGTTGTTGCCAAGAAGACACAAGCCTTAGTTTCTTGATTGTTCAATAATCTCCTAATTCCCGCTTCGTCTTTACTGCAAAACTGTTCTTCTGACAATCCAGTTCTACGAGAAAGGCGACTCGCTTCTGATGCAGTTATTGGCATAATAGTCTCTCTGCAACACATACTGCATCCTTTACTAACGCAGGGTGATGCATCGCCCATAACCCATCCAGCCAACCTAAGCACTTGAATGGGCGCGAGGGTGTGATTCAAGAAGGGGTGGCTTTTCGGCTAGTTTGGGCAATTGGGGTAGTCTGGATATCCTTTCGGCCTTCGGAGCCGAACACGTGGGTTCGAATCCTGCATTGCCCGCTTTTTTTCCGGTTTTGAGCCGTGAGGCTCAAGTGCATCCTACTGTAGCGCCTGTCATGGGCTGTAACCTACGTGACCTCGCTAATGCTGAGGACACTACTATGGAAGCGATGAGAGGCAAGAGAGTTGGAGTCGATAGTTTCCTACTAGCCTTTCAGTTTCTAACAACGATTCGCGACCGGTCCCCTACAGGTGATGGGGGTCCTTTGAAATCAGATAATGGGAAGGTCGTGGCTCATTTGATGGGATTCCTTTCCAGAGCATCTCTATTACTTTCCAAGGGCGTTAAACCCGTATTCATTTTTGATGGCAAACATCCAGAATTAAAGCGAGATGAAATGGAAACAAGAAGAGCACGTAGAGAGCAAGCGGAAATTGAATGGAAGGCTGCTCTGGAAATTGGCGATTTTGCCACTGCGCAAAAGATGGCTCAAAGGTGTGTAAAATACACGCCCGAAATGGTCGAAGAATCGATTGAAATGCTGTCCTTGATGGGAATCCCAGCATTTAGAGCGGCGGCTGAAGGAGAAGCTCAAGCCGCAGTAATGGCCGCTAATGGACAACTAGATGCTGTTGCAACTCAAGATTGGGATGCTTTGCTATATGGTGCTCCAATAGTGGTTAGAAATTTAACTTCTGATGGAAGTAAAAGGATGGGCAGAGTAATACGCGCTCAAAAAATAGACTTGGCCCAAATATTATCTGAAAATGAGTTGAGTCGAGACCAGTTAATCGATTTAGCAATAATGATTGGAACCGATTTTCATCCCGGAATCAAAGGAATCGGGCCAAAGACCGGCCTTAAACTGATCAAGGAATTTGGAAATATTGAGGAAATTTGTAAGGCGAAGGAAAAGGAAATACCACTACGTCTTGATGAGATTAGAGAGATTTTCAGAAACCACCCCGTGGTACAAATCGATGATTCTGAATTAAACCAAGGCGATGTTGATGTTGAAGGTTTGAAAAAATTCCTTGTTGATGATAGGCAATTTTCACAGAAACGATTTGACAATGCCATGGAATTACTCGAAGGTGCAGGGCTGGTAAGAGTCGGCGGACAAACTTCACTATTCTCTTTCTGAGATAAATCGCAATGGACTGGCTAAAACAGAATGACCATTCCATTCACCAACCACGCCTCTTGCGATACTTTGTGCATCTGCTAAAGCTTCACTGACTTTATTTATCGGAGATGTTGGTATTCCTTCCAATAATTCACAAACCTGATTTTTTGTCAAATCAAGAATCTTTGATTGTACAGTCTCAACAACCTCTTTTCTAGAATTAACCCTCTGTTCATTAGAAGGCCAGTCATTCTTGAAGCCCAGAATGGTTGACAATTTTTCAAATTGTGAGTCTGAGCCTACTGCGATAACAACCCAGCCATCACTGGATTGGAATGCCTGATAAGGCACGAGATTTGGGTGGCCTGATCCTAGTAACCCAGGGTCTTGCCCGCTTGTGATTTGGTTTTGTCCTTGGTTGGCCAAGGATGCAATTGCACAATCCCATAATGAGATGTCAATGTGTGAATGTTTGCCGTTTCTTTCGCGCTTGAATAGTGCTGCCAAAATTGCATTACCTGCATACAACCCTGTGATGATATCAATCCATGCAACGCCCACTTTAACGGGGCCTGCTCCTTCTTCACCCGTAATACTCATGATACCACTCATGGCTTGTAGTGCCAAATCATAACCCGGTTCTTGAGCCCTTGGACCGTCTTGTCCAAATCCGGTAATTGAACACAAAATCACATCTTTGGAAATCGGGCCAATCAATCTTTCAAGTTGGCCTGGGCGGAAATTTTCAATCACTACATCGGATTGAGAAATCAATTCTTGAATCGCTTCTTTGTCTTCTTTCAGATTATGGAAAAGTATCTCTTTACCGCGATTACATGAGAGGTGGTAAGCAGCAGTTCCATCTTTGAGAAAGGGTGGGCCCCACCCTCTAGTATCATCTCCCCAAGGAGCCTCGACTTTAGTTACTTGAGCGCCCAAATCCGCAAGCATTTGTGCGCAGTATGGGCCTGCTAGAATTCTGGATAAATCCAGTACCTTAATTCCATCAAGGGCACCTTTCATTATCCTCACTCCACCTCAATAATTGATAGCCTGAATTGATTGTTTCGTCTGTATCAATTTCAACAGTTTGCCAATTTTCTGGAATCAAATCAATACCGGTATAATCTACAACTATCCAATGCACGTTTGCTAACTCTTCGCATTCTAGTAATTCATTTTCCCATCCGCTATCGCTTGTTCTCCAAATTGCTAAATTGGAATCGTCACTTTCTGGATCTATGGTAATGTGCATAGAATACATTCTATGCATTGGTAAATCTGAATCAGAAATGAATAGAATATCTTGCTGTTCTGTGATTTCATCACCCAATTGTTGTCCAATAATTTGTGTTCCCCTTTCACCGACTGTATATGATAAAACTGCAGCATTTATTATCACCATTATGATAATGAATGAATGTGCAATACCCCTATTCTGGTTATTGATTAATTCATATGAATTATTATTAAGTAATCTAATGAATAGTAATGGAGTGAATAATAATGTCAAATAACGAGGGTTGTTTCGTAGTGTGTAAAGTGTTTCGAAAATACTTGCGTTTGCTATATGGGCTTCAGTGACCCATAATCCTGCTATCCAACCAATTAATCCGGCCATAATCAAATAGACTCCGTTTTGGATCATCATAGAATCTGAACTTTCTAATTTCGGAGTATTTCTTCCAAGCAGTGCCGCAAGGTAGAGGAAAATTACTGCTGCAATAAATGAAGATAGCAATGCCGGAATAATGTTAGAATCCATTAGGGAAATATTATTTCGATAAACAACAAATAACTCAACTACAATAGAAACTACTACGAAAATTAGGAGATTCATATTGATTCTTGAGGATAGATAGATTCCAATTATTGCACAAACCCCCATCCATAACGGCATACCTTTGAATGATGCAATAATAAAAATTGAGACAATGGGGAAAATCCACCATTTGTATTCGTTTTTATTTCGTAGTGCTTTGATTATACAATATATTGCAAGCGTGGAAATAATCAAGATTGCCCCCTCTTGGTAAAGTCGCCCTGTTGCACGAATTAATGGTGGGTAGATTGAGGCTAAAGCTGTGATTTTTAGGGCTTGCTCTTCATTGAACAAATTTTTCGTAACAAAGAATATTGTTGCTAGACATCCAAGGCCAATAAATAGCCCCAAAGCATGCATTGCAAGTATAGATACTCCAAACAATGTGAACCATATTTGAATAATCAAATGCCAAACAAACCACCTATCTTCAGAGGAATATTCGACCGGAGTCGACCCGTCGGACGAATCTTGTCTAAGTTCTCCCCATTCGAGATGGCCTTCTCCATCATCGATTTGGTCAGTAACATAGGTTGCATGAACATGTGCGTCTAATCCAATTGGCATCATGTATGCTGCAATGAAGTGAAATGAAATTCCAATTAATAGAAGGAGCTTCCAATGCCGCTTCTCCATGATATGCCCTAGACTATATTGGTATTGAGTTCTTTGGAACACTTACAATAACAAAGGCGGTTTCCATTTTCCACGAGATTTCCCATGATCTAAAATATGCCAATAAACCGTACATTCCGCTTCATCGGGAAGTACAAACGGTCCTATTTTTTTCCAAGCACGCTTAGCATTCCATCTAAGGAATGGAATTGATAGAGCTGGTCCACAAGTTGGTAGAGAATATCTGCACAACCAAGGACGACTTGTAAGGCCTGAATCTTTCAAAGCCTTCTCAACTGCGCTCCAATCTTTCCATGGTCCAGCCTTTTCTCGAACTAACCATGAAGGATTCACACTACTATCTAATTCGAATCCAGCCTTTACGATTACGGGTGCCATCCAAGGTGCAATATATCCAGCCGGCGCTCTGAACCAAGGCCTCCATGCATCTTTTGCGAAATTATGTAATTTCACATCGGCTTCAACCAAAGCTGCCAATAAGCCATCTACATCTTCGGGAAAAGCTGACCAACAACGATGGGTTAAGCCATGGCAACCGATTGTAACTTGTGGGTGATTATCTAATAAATCCCTTAACCATTCACTGAAAACAGGGTCATCTAATTGATCTGCAATAACAAAAATTGTCAGTGTGACTTGGGTTCTATCCAGCCATTCTCGGAATGATTTCATAGCCTGGGCCATCTTGAGAGATGTTCCCTCATGTGGAATTCCTTTCGACCTAGTTGGATGTCCTTGTGAAGATGGAATGTGACGAATATCGTCGGAATCAACGGTCAACCAGACCGGTTTCATCTAATCACCACGATTTAGTTGGACCAAGTGTAATACATGGGGGATTGTTCTATCGTCGATTTCGATAGGTACGAACCCCTCTATTGCAAGTCCATTCCACTTTTGACAAATTGATTTGCACGCTGCTAGTCCGGCCTCATTATGAGGATGGACTGTAATTTCAATCAGAGATTGTTCAGTGCGTTGAGATTGCCAAGTGAATATTGTATCAACGCATGCACGAGCAATTCCCTTCTGTCTCCAACCCTTACGTACCCAGTAACCCAAATTGTATGCTGAGGCTGCTAATTGAAGTTCATCGCCCAATCCAGCCATTCCTACAAAGGCATTGTCTTCAATCGAATGAATCGCCCAAAAATGAATCGAGTCCCCATTACGGCGCTGTTCTAAATCAATCATCAAATCTGCAATTTGTCTTCTTGCTAGATCGCCGTCTTTTAGCCATGGTAGAGCCGCTTTTGCAGCATCAGGGTCTTCCAAATACGCCGCCATAACCTCTGGTAAAATACGTCGATTGATTGGACGTAAAATTACCTGGTTGTCAACTTGAAGTTGCGGTGTATCCAAAATACGGCCCCCTATACTCCGAGATGGGCCATTGCTGATGAAACATGCTCATT
Source organism: Methanobacteriota archaeon (assembly GCA_002689345.1). GTDB lineage: Archaea > Thermoplasmatota > Poseidoniia > Poseidoniales > Poseidoniaceae > MGIIa-K1. The sequence goes on from NZFU01000067.1 coordinate 25,253, forward strand.
ATTTGGCATAGCCAAATTTGCTCTTTCGAGCATTGATTTGACTTCCTCTATACGCCCTAATTGTTTCAATACCATTCCAATATGATAGATGAGATCGATATTTTCATCGGTAAGATGAGGCCCTAATGCATCGATTGTAGAAGTTGCTTGGTCGACTTTGCCACCCTTTACTTGCTCCAATGCTAAAACTACTTCGCGATGCACTTGGCGTGCATCCCATGCATCTCCAGAAACCCAAGGCCAAATCCTTGATTCGATGACTGGCGCAGGGGCAGGGGTTGGAATTGGCCCGGATTCAATCGGCTGAGGCTCTTCGTTTTCAACTACTGGAGTTGGTGCTATGGCTTCAGTAACCGGAGTTTCAGGTACTGGTTCTGAAATGGATTCGGTTTGTTCAGGAATGGAATCTCTGATGACTGGATTTGATGGTAAAACCACTGCAGGTGTGGGCGCAGGAGCCTTTTTTGTTGTGAGGTCTACTTTGTTCTCGTACAAGTCATCAGATGGAAGTGATGGTAATTCTGAGCCACCAACGTGTCCAAGCAAATCATCATCTAACTTAGTCGGGGCGCTAGGGGAGAATACTGCCCCCTTACCTTGATGAACCGGTTCAGAAACTTCATCGAAAGGATCGACTTTTGAAAAGTCTAACTTAGTAACGCCATCGATTACATCGCCAACGTCCGCAATATCAACTTCTGCCGGTTCATGCGCTACAGTGTTATGCAGTTCAGGAGATGATGATTTCAAGAAATCGATTTCCTCCGGTTCTTCGGATTCAAAATTAGTTGCTTCGTATTGATCTATTTCCAAAGGGTCTTGATCGAGACTCAATACTACTTCCAACGCATCTCCTTCTTCCCAAGAATCATCATCATCCGACATTAATTCATCAAAAATGGAGTTGCTAATTTCTGCTGAAATAGGCTCTCCCTGGTCTCTTGGTGCTTTATTTAAATCGTAATAGCACTGTGAACATGTAGTTGAGCCCAAATCATTTACGAACTCGCAATAAGGGCATACTTCACCCTCAATATCTGCGCCCGATTTGCGTCTGAACATTTCCACCAGCAAATATTCGGCGTCTCATTTGGTTGTTAAGTCTCACCTATTCCCGACCCCCGACAACATGCTATACCAGCGGCGCCACCGCTTTGGTATGGCCGAGAAGGGAGGTGTACGAAGAATGAGTACTCGCCCGAACGGAAATAAAACCCAAAAAGTGGCACATGAAGCCAAGTGGAGAAAATCTCAAGATCACTTTGAATGCTTCACAACACTCATTGGAATTGAACTTGAAGATGAGTTAAGCCAAGTTGAACAAAGATGGAAACATTGGACCAAACAAAAAATGTTGAGTGCAGGACTTGCTCTTTTCGATTTGGTTGGAAGAACTTCTGGAAGATTTTTTGGTGACCCGATTCTAGTATTCGAATCAAGAGGAGGTGGCTCCCTTCCTTTCCATAGATTTGGCCATGGTGATATGGTAATAATCTCAAGGGCGAGACCTTGGGGTGAAAAGGTGATTGAAGGAGTTGTCTTGGATAGAAATAATTCACGAATCAGAATTGTAGCTAAAGACAAACCTGGCGATTTACGCAAAGGGGGTTGGAGGCTTGACAAAGGTGCTAATCGTGTTGCTCACGATAGGATGCATGAAGCGCTCATCTCTTTTCACTCAACAGAAGGTGATGGAGGAACTGTACTGCGAGATTTACTATTATGCCAACCGCATGACCTAGTCTCTTCAGCCCAAAGACCACCTGGAATTCATGGACAAAAAATCCGTCCGTTAAATCTCAAAGGAATGATGTTGGATGAAAGCCAACAGCTTGCTATTGAAACCGCAGTTAGTCAAAGATTAACAATGATTCAGGGCCCACCCGGAACTGGCAAAACTCACACTGCTGTACACTTACTTCGTTCACTTATCGACATGGGGCGAGGGCCGATTTTAGCGTGTGCTGAATCGAATGTCGCTGTTGATAATCTGTTAGAGGGTTTACTAAATTTAGGAGTTCAAGCAATCAGATTTGGCCGTCCTGTAAAAGTAAGGGAAAGTCTCCGCGATGCAACTTTAGATGCACAAGTATCCAAGCATCCTAAGCAAGACGAAATAGCATTTATTCGTGAAGAAACCGAGGGGATGCGCTCCAAATTACACGACTTAAAGGGTAAAGATAAGGGTCTAGCGCACCGAGATATTAACAAGAATTATCGTGAAATTCGCGAATTAGAACAAAGAATCACAGATGATGTATTAGCTAGTGCTGAAGTATTGTGTACAACAAATATTGGGGCCGGCCATTTCACACTTTCAAATCGAAAATTCTCTATCGTTCTAATCGATGAGGCGACTCAAGCCACTGAGCCTTCAGCATTAGTTCCAATCGTAAAGGGTGCGCGCCAATTAATTCTGGTGGGTGACCATCGTCAATTGCCGCCTACTGTAACAAGTCAGAGGGCCGAAGAAGGAGGCCTAGACATTCCCCTTTTCGAGAGATTACTGAGCAATGGATTACCCGCTCATATGCTTACAACTCAATACAGAATGCACCCTACAATTCGTGAATTTCCTTCAGCTAGATTTTACGAAAACCGATTGGAAGATGGATGCTCGTCCTCAGACAGGCCCCCAGTTGCTGGTTTTTTGTGGCCAGATTGGGACAAACCTGTAGCATTCGTTCCAGTTCATGGTGCTGAAATTGAAGAAGAAGTGGGGTCATCTCGCTCTAATATGGATGAGGCTGCAACTGTTATTCAAATCGTGAACGATTTGTTATCTCCTGGTGATTTATCGCCAGAGGATATCGGGGTTATTTCACCATACGCGGGTCAAGTAAGACTAATTCGAACAATGATTGATGGGGAAATTGAAGGATTGGAAGTGAAATCAGTTGATGGCTACCAGGGGCGAGAAAAGGAAATCATTGTGCTATCAACTGTAAGAGCGAATGAAGCGGGTAAAGTCGGATTCCTCTCAAACTATCGTAGACTAAATGTTGCACTTACCAGAGCAAAAAGAGGTTTGATTGTTGTTGGCGATGACAGAACCTTGCGCAATGATGCTACATGGGCAAGTTGGCTTGATTGGATCTCTGAGTCTAATCTAATGGCTTGGCATATCGTAAATTCTTGAGGGCCACCCTTTCAAAGGTATGACCCAACCCCCCGCCATGGCGGACTCACCTGTTAGCGTCCATAAACCGGGAACAATGGCTCAAGCAGCTGTTGCAGCAACAGCGCCAGAGGGTATGCTTATCGCTCCGATTTGGAAAAGGATTGTTGGCTTGGCATTGGATGCCTTTCTGATTACAATCGTCATTGCATTGTTAACCCAAAACCGATTCTTCAATTATGTAATGGCCATCGACCTCTTACTAACTTCAAATGCACCATATGTAATCGGTTCGTGGATAATTCACTTGACATTTTATTGGCTTTATTTCAAATATACAGGGCGGCATTATGGCCGCTCATTAGGTCAAAGAGCAATGCGTATCGCAATAGTACATGATGATGGTAGTCTATTGGGGATTGAGCATTGGGGGAGAAGAGCCGCTCACAAAGTCAAGTATGTCATCCCATTTTTTGGAGTTCTATTCGGGCTATGGGACGCTTTTATGACTTGGAGGCACGAAACAAAAAGGAGTCCCATCGATTTAGCAAATCATACAGTTGCTGCAGTTGATTGGTCGCTTCCAGTAAACACCCGTGGTGGGCTCAGATAGACGCTCCTGTTATCGTGGTCTTCAAGTATGGTTGCGTTAGTGGCAAGGTAGGCGAGCGACATGAGTGTACCAACTTCGGCAAATAGTGGCTCTCTACAAGCAGAAGTCATTACTGTTAAAATGGATATTAATGATGATGATGAAGATGTAATAATTGCATCGATTTCAATTTCTAACGAGGCTCCAGTTCCAATGGGTGGATTAGAGGTTTCAATCATCACTAATTCCGGTGCTAAACATTACTCGCAAGAAGGTGTAACTAGCCTAGGGCCTGGTATTCAAAGAGAATGGACTTTTGAATTCCCTCTAGATTCCGGGGAATGGACTTTTGTCCTAAAGGGTTCATCTGATGAGATAAAGATGGGTCCTTATGCTTATGATTTTGAATATAGTGTAACACAAGGTAGAAAGTTGAGTAGCAATATTGGTTCGTCCCTTTTCTCTGGAGCGTTCGACCAAAACCTTGGTGATTTTGGAAATGTTAAGGAGCGTGAAATGATTGACCCTACTAAGGTGGTGTTGACATCATATGCAGCTGAGAATTCACAGGGTGGAGAAACTCTGATCAAAGCAGATTTAGACAAATTATCTACTGGTCTGACTTCCACTTCTAGTCAAGGAGCACACGATGCTCCTATCTTGAATGCCAATCCGATTAGAGAAGCGCCGCTTTCGCAGCCTTCACGAACCGAAGACCCGTTACTTGCACATACTGCAGCATCTCCATCTGTAAGAGAAGCGCCTACTCCAAGTCTTACAACTGAGGTCCCTCTGCCTCCGCCTGGACCACCTACTCCTCCAGTAATCCCATCTACGCCCCCACCCACACCACCAGTAATCCCATCTACACCTCCGCCTAAACCTCCATCTGGACCACCTACTCCTCCATCCACTCCAGAGCCTACTGCTTCCGAGGAGGTTGCTACTGAGCCGCCATCTGGGCCTCCTTCCGGGCCACCTACTGGTCCGCCTTCTGGGCCACCTGCTGGACCTCCTTCCGGACCACCTACTGGTCCGCCTTCTGGACCCCCTTCCGGGCCACCTGCTGGTCCGCCTTCTGGACCGCCAGATAGTAGTTCAGGACCTTCGATAGAGATGCCAGATAAACCCGACCTATGAGGAGGATTTGTTTTGTCAGACGATTCGTTTGTTATGGAAATGTGTGGAAATAAATCTGCATGGCAAATTGAAGTTGATAGTATAGACAAGGTGGACCTTGAAGCGGTGGGTAAGAAAATTGAACAAGCTGGCTATACGATTGGAATTCAAACCCGTTTAGCATGGACTTTTTCTGGTCCTGCTGAACTAACCCTATATCCAAGTGGTAAATTATTGGTGAAAACCGAAGATAAGGAATTGGCTGCACAAATTGCTCAAAACCATGTCAAAGAATGGGTCAGGGCGTGATTTAGTGAGACAACACCTGGAATCGGGTGGGTTGATCGTTTACCCAACAAGTACACTTCCTGGACTTGGATGTCTTCCGATTGCTACAGGTTTGGATAATTTATTCTCTACAAAAAACCGACCTGAAAATATGCCAGTTAGTTTAGGTGTTGCTAATATTGAGCAGGTTTCATCATTGGTCATAATCCCAGAATTCTTGAATCACTTTTTAGATTCCTTTACCAAAGGTGGAATTACAGTTATTTTACCTGCTATCGAATCAGTAGATAAACGACTTGGTGGGAATCAAATCGCTATTCGAGTTTTTTCTCATCCTGCTGCAATCTTACTTGCTGAAGAGCATGGTGCAATTACCGCAACGTCAGCAAATGAGTCTGGCGTTTCTCCGGAATGCGACACAGAGATTGCTGCAAGAAATTTAAATGTACCAAAATTTGTCCCTGGGACGTGTCCAAATGGCCTTGGTAGCACGTTTATCCGCCTTGAACTCGATGAATCTCAGAAACGTGGGTGGAGGCTAACCGTTATGAGAGAGGGCGTTGTACCTCACTCAGACGTGATGAGATGGTGGACGATTCCAGCCTGAAGTATTGGCACGATGCTGGCCATGTCGCAAGACGAACCTTGGAGGCTATGCGTGAAGAAATCACGGTCGGCAAAACATGGGATTCTGTAATCCAAAGTGCTGAAAGGTTCATTCGTAGAAATGGTGGTAACCCTGCGTTTCCAGTGACGATTGCAGTCAATGATTTAGCTGCACACTATACTACTGATCACTCGGTTACAGCCCCCGAAGGTTGGGAAAGGGAAATGACGTTCCAAAATGGAGATCTAGTAAAATTAGATGTTGGCGTTCATATCAATGGCCATATTGGAGATAATGCTCTAACATTAGAAGTTGGAAACAAAGGCAAACATACCGACCAAATAAATGCTGCAAGAGAATCCAGAGACGCTGCAATAGAAATGCTACATCCAGGAACCCCTTGGTACAAGGTTGGTGCTGCTGCAGCTCAGCCATCTTTAGATGCAGGATTCCAACCCATCCGAAATTTGTGTGGTCATCAATTGAAACCATGGGAGTTACACGCTGGAGTAAGTGTTCCATCCTACGCCTGTGGAGCAGAAAACCCAGGATTCAAAGGAGTCGTTGAAGAGGGCTCAGTATATGCTGTTGAACCTTTCAATACAACCGGAGATAGTGGTATGATCAAAAATATCGGGGCTAGAAATTCTTCAAATATTTACAGAGTCACTAGTAAGGGACTATGGAGAAAGGCCCTCTCGAGAAAACAACTCAAACCCCTCGGAGCACAGTTGGCTAGGAACCTAGAGGAAAGATATTCCACACTTCCTTTTGCTGAGAGATGGGCTTTTCCTATGCTTGAGAAACCATTCCCTGAAGCTGATGAAGAGAGTAGGCAGAGTAAATGGAATGCACTCGTAAAGAAATTGATCAGCATTAGATTCCTCGAAACCTATCATGCCTTAGGGTGCCATGATGGTGGAATGATTGGACAATTTGAACATACCATTTTGGTAAATTCTGGTGGACCAGAGATTCTTACCGTAGAATAAGTGCAAAAAACACTTCCTTTGTTTTGCGCTCGAATAGATATTTTTTGTATAACTGTGTCAAAATGGTTATTTGCCGTGACACCTTGGGCTTGAACTGAACAGGGCTGTTGAGGTTCTCGTTGAGTGCATCCCATCCCCTCTCCGTTGGCTCTCACCCTGTTCACCTCAACATGGTTAGCCGCAAGGCTAGCCAATTTCATTTTTCAAATCCAATAA
>NZFU01000068.1 GCA_002689345.1 Methanobacteriota archaeon
GGGAGGAGTGGCATGGCTCCATGTTTAGAGATAGGAATCATATAGGCATAAATGGCAGAGAATATCTCTGTGAAAGGTTAGCCCCAATTATTGATGGTGTGCTTAATGAACAAAATGTTTCAGATATTGATTCCGAGATTGGTTCGGTTAATTTATCCAATTATCTTGAAGAAGATTGTAATGGAAATAGTGTTACAAATTATATCGATTCACAATACAATTTCATACAAGCTGAAAGTTACTCAGATTGTGCTTGGGGAGAAGGTATTGGATTTCAAGACACATGGGAATTCAAAACATCAAATGCGAATAAGGGCAGCGGTTTTCTTCATGCACTTCCAGAAGATATTTCACAGTACAAAGGCGATATTACTGGTTCAAGGCTAGATTACCAACTAGAATTTAGCAAAGAAGATTCCTATTATGTATGGATAAACATGAAAGGTAACTCTTACGGAAACGATTCAATAAGTGTTGGCTGGAAATATGAAGACGATGAATATATTTCAACGCAGAAGTATGATTCATTCGCCTGGTCTTCTAAAGGTCAATGGGAGTGGGAGCCTGAATTTACTAAAGACCCAATGACGATAAATGCATCAGCTAATAATGTAATTACACTCAGTATATGGATGATTGAAGATGGAGTAATGATTGATGAAATTATGATTACTTCCGATGCAAGTTTGAATCCTAAAACAGTAGACCCGCACCTATTAGAAAATAGGGCATTAACTTGCGAGGGTAGTGGAAAGATTTGGCAGGCACTATCCAATGGAGAAGTTTCGATTGAGGCCGAAGAATATTCAATGTGCGCTTTCGGAGAAGGGCGATCAATAAACCATGAATGGGTTTCTGTTGAGCACATTAACTCTTCAGGAAACATGTACCTTACTGCGATGCCTGATGAAAAGGTTCACATGAAGGAAGAAAGGGGCCCAGGTCTTCATTATGATGTTTATTTCCCCGATAATGGAACTTACTATGTTTGGATTTCAATGAGAGGGAACTCCTATGGGAATGATACCATTGGATTAAATTGGAACCTTAATGATACTGAAAGTGACATGACAATCATTGCGTCATTCGCCTGGAACTCATACGGGCAATGGGAGTGGGAACCACAGACTTCTCAAGAACCGCTGAATATCTCAGTGTCTGAAGGTGAAACTGCGACTCTAACAGTATGGATGCGGGAAGATGGTGTGCAGTTTGATCGGTTGATAATAACCAGTAATCCTGAATATGATCCTTATGAGGTGGCATGACAATGGATTTCGTAAACTTAGATTATTACCTGTATTTCTTGCCCGCAGTATTTGTTCTTGCAATGTGGTTATCTCTTGGAAAAAGAAAACCTCAAATTATGATATTGCTAGGAATGAGTTACTTATTCTTCTGGTTAGCATCCGGTTGGCACGTTTTGCTTCTCTTGATTTCCACATGTGTGGATTGGACTGCTGGCTCAAAAATGGCTGAAACGGATAATCATATTGTTCGCAAAAGGTGGCTGAAAGCAAGCCTAATTACAAATCTTGGATTACTGGGTGTCTTCAAATATTTGGACTTCATTATTGAATCGTTGAACCTTGTATCTCTCAAATTTTCAAGTTCCTTGGATATTGATACATTTGGGTTACTTCTTCCCGTGGGTATTTCATTCTACACCTTCCAAACAATGTCATACACTATCGATATTTATCGTAAAAAACAGAAACCTTACGATTCATTTGTTGACTTCGCATGCTATGCTGCGTTCTTCCCGCAACTTGTAGCAGGGCCGATTGTTAGAGCTGACCATTTCAGAAAAGAAATTGAGAAACCGTTGAGGGTGGATTCTACACGGTTTAGACTTGGTCTAACTCTAATCATCTATGGTATTGCCAAAAAATTGGTGATTGCAGACAATGTAGCAGTTCATGCAAATTCAATATTTATTGAAGGCGACCATTTGGCCAATATTGGTTTAGTATGGTGGGCGACTCTATGCTTTGGAATACAAATTTACTGTGATTTTTCGGCCTATACTGATATCGCCATCGGTTCAGCACACCTATTAGGAGTGAAATTGCCTGAAAATTTCAAGACGCCGTATGCTGCAACTTCGCCTCAAGATTTCTGGAGAAGATGGCATATTTCCCTCTCAACTTGGTTGCGAGATTATCTTTACATCCCATTGGGAGGCTCTAGAAATGGAACTAAACGGATGATATTCGCATTGATGATGACGATGTTACTTGGAGGATTGTGGCATGGTGCATCGTGGAATTTCGTTCTTTGGGGATTCGTGCATGGCTTGTTATTGATAGTGCACAGATTTGGAAAGGATATCGGTTTCGTGAGCAAATTTTTCAATATGTCGGGCAAATTTGGAGTGTTAATCTCTTGGTTTATCACTCAAATATGTGTATTCTTTACATGGTTAATTTTCAGAGTGGAAGATACAGCCGTATTGGTTCCGTCAATGAAGACCTTCCTAGGTATAGATGGCCACTTTAACATGGAGGAAATGTTTGATTTCTTACCTGAAATCAAATTATTGACAGCTGTGATTGTGGCTGGATTCATTTTGTTGCATGGAATAAGTGGCAAACTTGGAAGTGGAAAGATGTGGCTTTCACGTAGACATCCAATAATTTGGGGAATGATTTGTGGAATGATGCTATCTCTTGCATTTTACTTGCGTCCTGCAGAAACTGTGGATTTCATCTACTTTAGATTCTAAGGCGTAAAATCAATTCCGTAGGACGGATTTAGTTATTCGTTTAGCGGGTTTCTTCATTTTCGAAACGAACTACATATGAAGGGGTGGAGGTACGGACAAAAGAATCGAGTCGGTTCTGGTGCACCTAATGCCGAAATATACGCTCAAATGCCTAAAGACAAATGACAAATTTGAGGATAATTACACACTGCATTACGAGGATGGTGCACTAGTTCAGGCTGATTATGATTCAGGGTTCAATCCTATCGATGCTGAAGGTGTTTGGAGATACATTTCTTGGCTCCCAACTCAAAGCATCAGTGAACAGGTTGCTGGTACAGTTACTTACCGCGCTAAAGAATTAGGTGAGGCTTTTGGGTTGTCAAATCTATGGGTTACGTTTCATGGATATTGGCCGGAAAGAGGTGCTATGTGCCCTACTGGTACCTTCAAAGACATGGAGGCAGTACCTACAATTCAAAGAATGAAAGACCATGATTGCAAAGGCATGATTTGTGCCTCTGCTGGAAATACAGCTAGAGCGTTTACTAGTTTTTGTGGAATGGATGGTTTTCCGCTAATCGTGGTAGTAGCGGATATCCATGCTCATAGAATTTGGACATCGAAAGATATCGACTTAGATTGTGTGAAAGTCATTGTTGTCAAAGATGGCAACTACCAAGACGCAAAGAATATTGCAAAAGAATTAGCCGAACAATTACCTGGGTGGCAATTGGAAGGTGGAGCACACAATATTGCAAGAAGAGATGGTATTGGTTCATTGATTCTCAATTCATACGAAGCGATTGGAAGAATGCCTGACCATTATTTCCAAGCGGTTGGAGGAGGGCCGGGCCCTATAGGCGTGTATGAGATGATGAAACGATTAATTGATTCTGGAGAATGCGATGGAGATGTTGCTAAAATCCACTTATCCCAAAATCCTGAACATTGTCCAATTCACAAAGCATGGCAGCGATCATCTAGAGAATTAATACCAAGCGATTTCCCAGACAGTGATGTAACCGTGTTTTCTGATTATCTATTAACAGAGTCTCCAGCATATTCGGTTATTGGCGGAGTATACGATATTCTATTGGCGAGTAAAGGACACACATATACCGTAGAAGAAAAAGATGCAGTGGCTGCTGGAAAAATCTTTGAAGATATTGAGGGGATTGACATCCTTTCTCCATCAAAAGTTACTATCGCATCATTAATTCAAGCATTAGAGAAAGGAACTGTAGAACCGGATGATTGTATCGTACTGAACATCAGCGGCGGTGGCATGGAGAGATTGAAATCGGAAGTTGAAACCGATATAGTTGCGCCTTGGTTAATCGAAAGAAAGGAAAATATTGTCAAGAAATTCTTTGCAATGCAAGATTAGTCGCACTTTGAAGTGAAGCGTTGTCCTTTCAACCATTGTCCTCTTGGCATAAACATGCGGAGGCCGAAGTTAGCGCGTGACACGATGTGGCTAGCCTCTTCTGATGGCCTTGCAATCATCATCGGGCTGATTGGCCAAATCATCCTTGCAAAGGCGTTATTGCAAACCGATTACGGATTATTGGTAATCATTCTAGACGCCTTTGCTACAATGTATATTCTCATCGATGCGGGGCTTCCTACAATTCTAGCTAGAGATGTACCCCGCTCCCCTGGTGCTTCTAGGCAAGCGGTAAGGCGGATACTGAAATTGCAGGCAATGATTGCAATTCCATTTGTTCTGATCAGTGCAATTGCTTCATCCCTAATTTGGGATGATGTGCCGCCCGCACTGTTAATGGCGTGTGGTATTGTTGCATTAGGCCACATAATGTCATATCCACATCGTAGTATGATGCGTGCATTAGGTGAGGCAAGAATCGAGTCTATGGTGAAATTACTTGAGAGAGTAATTACCACCTCTCTTTACTGGATTTTCTTGGTAAATGGGTCCGATTCACCAACAATTTACGCGTTTGGATTTTCAATTGGCGTTTTCATTTCTCTAATTGCAACTTTGTGGTTAGGAGAGCGCCTTGCTAGAGATGATGGGGGAGACTTACCTGAAGAGTGGAAATCGAACAAAACACTGTTCATAGCGGCTCTTCCATTTGCAGTAACTTTGGGGATTTTACCATACGTTACCAAACTCGAAAAGTTTCTGTTAGCAGGGCTAGCAAGTTACGAAGATGTTAGTCTGTATCATGTAGCCCAATTGGCATGGATTGCGGGGCTGATGTTGCCTCAAGCGATGAGGGCTGCTCTTCTTCCATACTTGGGCGAAGCGCGTGAAAAACCTGAGAAGTTTGCAAAGCGGATGTTGTTGGCTCACCACTGGACTTTGGTATTGTTACCTATTGGATTAGTAGCCGGCCACCTTATCGTATCGTTTTCAATTCCACAATTCTTTGATTCAGAGTATTCAGAAGCCGTTGCGGTTTTCGATATACTGTTGGCAGGATGGGCGATGACTCTTCTTGCAATACCTTGGTATGTCGCTTTACAATCTGGACATAATCCGTGGAGATTTACTTCATTGATTGGCCTAGTTGTACTAGCTGCTGGTATTTCGGGCTGGTACTTAATTCCTGAAAATGGAGTCATGGGTGCTGCGTGGGCTAGTGTAATCGGTTGTTCTGTTATGTTGTCATTCTCCAAATTGCTATGCGGTGATGATGAAAAGATGACCGATGGCCTGGCCTTATTCTGCGTTGCATGTTGCTACCTCTTATCGATAGGTAGTCCATTGGCGCTAATCGGGTTACTCACATTGATTCCAGCATGGAAGTCCACTGAGTTTTTACTTTCTCAAAATCAAATTTCTGAGGAAGAGTAATTTCTTGGCCATTCGCTAGCCTATCCTCGATTGCATCTGCTAGTTTCTCCGCCTGTGCAGGATAAACTTCCATCCATTCATGCATATCCCCAACATCAACTCCAACCACTGGACATCCACATATTATCGCCTCCTTGGCAACTAATGGTCCCGATTCTCTAGTCGATGTGATCAGGCAAATATCGGCGGCTAACATTCTGTCCCAAACCATTGAACGGGGCTGCTTTTTCAATGTGGTAATGCCTACTTTCCAGCCCCTTGTTTCGAGTTCCTCTCCAACCCTTAATGCTAGAATGTGGTTCTTTTCTGGTCTGCGAGGATCGGATGGAAATAGAATATCAATTTTCGATTTGCGAAATAATCCCTTGAACTTCTTCATTGGTTTACGCCATTCTTCGTCGACATTTACATGACAAGGAATTGTGGTGGAATCAAATCTAGATAAGGAATTAGAAACCACTACCAACCGATTTGCTGAACGGGCTAATGATTCAATTCTTTTAGCCCGATAATCTTGTAATCCGACGTCGAAATCATGACCGTGCACAACTGCAATCCATGGAATGCCGTGACGTTTTGCTATTGACTTTGCAGCATATGCTGCAGGCCAAAGTGTGTGGCAAATAACTAATTCTGGTTTCCATTTTGTTTTGATTCTTGATGAACTAAATGCTGTTATGGAAGGAAAATCAGGAAACTCCCAATGTCGTTTTACCTTGACTTTATTATCGCCGTGTTCGAATGATTTAGGCGCTTTTGCAACTCCTTCCATCGTTGAACGGCGAGCCTCGTTTATTTTCATCATGCGGGGTAAGACATTCAAAATTTGTACTTCATGTCCCAGTGATGAAAGTAATTCTGCATGGTCGGCTACGAAAGTTCCTCGTGCAACATTGTCCGGTAAAGGAAAAAGCCGGGTTACCAGCAAGATTCGCATGCTCGATCACTCTAGTGCCTGGTGAATTACTGCAAGGTTATCCGCTACACTTGCACTATCATTGAACAATCCTGAGCCAACTACACAATTACTGACTCCCCATTCCCGAAGCATCGCTATATTGTGTGCTTTTACTCCGCCATCGATTTGAATTTGAACGGGCCTTCCTCCTGCAGCCACTTGTGCATCTATCGCTTGCTTTAGCCTACGGATTTTTGATTCGACGGTAGGGATGAAGGATTGTCCTCCAAAGCCAGGATTAACACTCATTATCAAAACCAAATCTATCTCTGACAAAACTTCCAGTGCTGCATCGATTGGTGTTCCCGGGTTCAGAGTTACTCCTGCTGTAGCCCCTGCTGCACGTATTGCGGTTACGCAACGATGTAGATGAGTTACTGCTTCGACATGAACTGAGATATGGTTGCAGCCAGCATCGATATATTGCTGGAATGAATCTTCAGCATTTGTAATCATCAAATGTGCATCAAAAACTGGGCTTGGGCCTAGTGCTTTACGAAGTTTAGCTATTACAGGTGGTCCAAAAGTCAAATTCGGTACAAAATTACCATCCATTATATCGAGATGAAGCCAATTAAGACCAGCGTTAACAGCCTCGCTGCACGCCTTTCCTAAGTCTGCAAGATCCGCCGTTAGTACCGATGGTGCAATAATCATCGATTACCCTCTCAGATTATGCGAGAAGGAGGGGAGTCAAGAGTATTGGGGTCCAAGCAAAGCCTCATAGGAGGCCCTGTTAACGGAGACTTAGGTGAGATGATGGGTGAAGTGAAAACCGTCGGCGATGCTGATTTTGAAGAAGCGGTTAATGGAGACGAATGGGTNNTGGTTGACTTTTGGGCACCTTGGTGTGGCCCATGTAAAGCACTGGGACCTATTTTGGAACAGATTGCTGNTGATTCGCCCGTCACTATTGCTAAGGTAAATACTGATACAGATTCCATGAATGCTGCTCGCTTGGGCGTACGTGGNATCCCTGCACTTTTCTTATTCCATAATGGAAAAATGGTTGCNAATCAGGCAGGAATGGTTCCAAAGCCTGCCTTGATGGGATGGCTTAACCAACATATGTCTGCAAACGATTTCTGATTATTTCAGACTTTTTTTGCGCTTCTTGGCTGCACTGCCGACCTCTCTAAGGAATCTCTCTTGGAGAGCTTCGTGAAGCCACATCCCCTCATCTAGTTCAAGCAATAGCCCGTAAGTTAGAAGGCGTTCTGGAGGATTTCCTTCCCAGCCTACTGCTGCAGAAAGTTTGTCCCATGGAACAGGTGAGTCGGCGACTGCTAAGGTTGCTAGTAACTCATGTTCTTCTTCAGGCATATGATTGATGATTTCCTCATCCAAAAATTTCAGCCAATCGCCGTGTGTTGCCTGCCCGTATATTTCTAGAAGTTCCAAAGCAAGGGGGTGGCCTCCTGTCATCCTGTGCACATCTTCGGGCGTTGGCGGCGCCCCATCCATATTTTCAACCCATTTTGTAATCTCATCTACGGTGAGTCCTTGAAGCGGTAATTCCTCTACTAATTCACGCGTATGAACGTCCCTTCTGTCATAGACATTCAGTGTTGTTCTGGAGATAAATACCAAACGTAATGGTGCCTTTTTCGAGATGTCTAATAGAGCGCCTAGTAAATCTCTAGCTTCTTCGGCTACATGGTGTACATCATCCAAGACTATCAGCCAATATGGAGGGGGCCCTCCAGTCTCGCCAACAAATCGCTCGCGAATTGCTCGCGCATCTGTTAGATAAGCCAGTAATCTTCGCCTCCAAGAATCGACATCGAATTCTGCTCCCGGGGTTAGAGGAAGTGTTTCCATCAATTGATAGGGGTCGTGCTTGTCGTCTACTCCAAATCTATGTAATAATGAAACTGCCAATCCTACAGATTTGTCCCAAGGCTGACAGGGATACCAGCATACTGACAAATGAGGCACTTCCTGCATATGTTCCCCTAGCCAATTCGCTACAAGGGTCGATTTCCCAATACCTGCAATTCCATGTATCACCATACATGGAGAGCCCTTGTCAAACCATGTATTGATTTCACTAATTGATTCGATGCGCCCATGCACAGGCCGGGTCTTTGGTGGAGATGTGTGGTATGTTGCATGTGCACCCGCTAATAATTTCAATCGGCCAGGCGGAGGAAGATTGGATTCTTCGGTGCTTTTCTTAACCAATCCAAAACGAATGTCCCCGAATGTGAGGACTCCTTCGTGTTGAGCGTGAAGAAGGATTTGCAATATGGATAAGTCCGCTTGTAAACGACTTGCTGCTTGCCCTGCTTCTACTTCGAGAAGAGTGTCTGCTTCATCGCGAATCAATACTTTTAGGCTCGATAAATCTTCCAGTCGCCCCTTAGCACTAGATCTGCCTTCGTCTGTTAATTGCCAGGTTTTCTGGCGTCTTTCATCCCCTCGAATTGAACGTGAATGTTCACTTACCTGCCCATTACGAAGCAATGACCTCATTGCTCTACTGACATTGGGAGGATGTTGTGCGCATGCTTCAGCAATACCTGGGCGTGTTAAAGCAGCAGTAACAACAAACCTGTCTGCTTGTTCATCCTCTTGCAATAGATGAAGAAGAATTCGGTCTTTGACCGCAATATTCACACGAGGTATTTCACCGGCCACGAGTTTGCCTATTGGGGCATAACATTCAACAATTCCCCTTTTTTGGACGGAAAAAGAGTGAACAAATTGACCGTAAAGCCTTTTGTAAGGAACCTAACCGAGACCTATGGCTAGCCTCACCCGCCGTGCTATACTTCTGTCCCTCC
>NZFU01000069.1 GCA_002689345.1 Methanobacteriota archaeon
TGGAAGTGGAACGATGAATGCCGGTCATTTCGTTAACACTACATTCGGAGATTCAGACCCCATCAATGGTGGCTTCCTAGGATACAGTCTGAATCAAGGTGGGGACTGGGGTATTGCCAACTCATTACCGGATATTGCACTTACTCCCGAAAAGTCAGCAGAAATATTGTATGGCGATTTTGGAATTACAACTACAGAGGGTGCAATGCTCTTCCTTTACGGAGAACTATCAGGGAAATTACCACCTGGTTATTCAATTCCTGACAAAAACGATGAGAGTTTATTGAATGGACTTGATCGAGACTCTGTATGTAATGAAAATGGCATGGGCGAACTCGGTCTGTACCTGGTACTATTCTGTGCTCTACCTGAGGACGAGATTCAACCTCAAGAACCAATATTCGGAGAGGATGTAATAGCAGCAACTTTTGGAATTGATTTTGTTGCGGCAAAGGCTCTTCGTGATTTGGTGATAGATTCAATTTTTGGAGATTTTGTTGAAGGTTTCTTGATTGATAGTTTTGGAGCAGAAGCATATCTAACTCAATCGGTAAATAGTTGGCTTTTAGGATGGCATGACCCAGTTAGCGCCTACCTAGCATCAGGAAATCCAAACAACATGAGTGTAGGGTGGGCATCTCTAGAATCGAGTGAGACATTCTTTGGTTCTGGTGGAATCAAAAATGGCGATGGTACAAACTACACAATTTGCACTGGTGAACGACCAAATTGTGACAAAGGTGAGTTGATTGAAGAAGACGGTTCAAGTCAATTATCATGGCGAAATAATGCAATGTATACTGCTACTTATGGCCTCATTACTCCAGAAGACATCTCTGGAACAACTGGTGGATTCATCACAGGTAGTGATGACAAAGTGGATGTTTCAGGATATGCGATAGCAGACATAAATTGTGTGGGCGAAGGTACTGTCAAAGGAATTCCAGTGGACTACTGTGAGGCTTCAGTCGAACCTAATGAGCGTTCAATTCAAGCTAATTTATTGAAGACGTTCTCCCTATTAGATGCAATTCCAAGTGCTTTACCGATTTACTTAGGAAGTGAAATTCAAATCAGTTCAGAAAAAACATCTGGCTTGATTATTGCAGGTGAGTCAACAACCAAATTCTATCTCGACTCGAGAGATGCAGCCGACATGAAAAGTGAACCAAAAATATCGGACCTAGTGCCTGTTTTCGAAATTAAATCATCTTCAATAATCAGTGACGAGGATGCTGAAACAATGGAAAGTTCAATTGTGCAAAATCAAAATTATTTCACATATTGGATGAACTTTGATACACCATTGGATTTAATCCCGTTCTTGATGTGGTCAATTACCTTAATCTTCATTACAACATCATTTGTTATGATGAACTCAGACCAATCAGAAGATGATGAATCTGAGATTGAAGAAGTCGAAGTCGAAAAGGATGAATCCATGGGTTTACTGCAAAGACTTGGTAATTAATTCAAAACCATTCTCATTTCATCTACAGGCTTACCATGTGAGATAAATCAACACAGTGCTATAGTGTAATTACGCCTTAAATTTAATCAAATATTTCCATTAGTTCACCATAGGATTCAGGCGGTTTGATTTTAGCAATTTCGTGCCAATGTTGAAAGGCGTTATGCGCAGGCCATGTATTCATGGGAGAATGTCTCTATTCCGGCAAGGTGAAGGAAGTTTGGTCAACCGATGATCCAGACATCCTTGAATTTCGTTATACTAACCAGATTTCTGTATTTGATCAAATCATACCTTCATTGATTCCACGCAAGGGTGAATCATTGAATCGTACCACTTGTCATTGGTTTGAATTAGTTGAAAAAGAGGGGATCTGTAGAACACACATAGTTGAAAGAAATGCAACTGACCGTTGCTTGGTCAGAAGAGTAGACATTTACCGAGAACCTGGAGAAACTCCACGTGATGGAGAATGGGTATTCGTTCCATTGGAAATTGTTTGTCGACATTATCTAGCAGGTTCAGGTTGGAGAAGATACAAGCGTGGTGAATTGACTTCTGAAGAATTAGGTTTTGAAGCAGGTACTGTACTGGAGCAAGGTGCCAAATTACCAGCACCATATGTCGAAGTGACCACCAAGTTCGAAGCCTTTGATCGATTGATCGATACAGAAGAAGCACTTGAAATTGCAAATATCACTCCTGAGGAATTAGATTCACTAATCGATGTCGTAATCAAAGTCGATGCTTTGATCGAACGTGAAGCATTGAAGCGTGGGCTAATTCATGTTGATGGAAAGAAAGAATTTGCGTTAGGACCTGGAAGAGTACCAGTTCTAGTGGATTCATTTGGTACTCTCGATGAAGACCGCTGGTGGGACGCTGATGAATATGCTAATGGCAATATTGTTCAGTTATCAAAAGAATTTGTTCGTCAACATTATGTTCGAACTGGTCATCAAGAAAAACTACGTTTGGCTAGAGAGAATGATGGCCAAGACCCACCAATCCCCGCATTACCAGAATCAGTGGTCAATGAAACTGCAGCCCTTTATGCATCGATGTATGAAAGGCTAACAGGAAATGATTTCTGATTAGTTGTGAACTCTTAGTAGAACTCCACAACGACGCTTTTCTGCAGCTCGTAGTAAAGCGAGTAGATGCTTAGCAGCATCTTGGCATCCACCATCAAGAGGCTCTTCAGCAGAAGGAGTCCAGCATTTTGAAGCCAATGTCTTTCTCAGAGTAGTAACCTCTTCTAGAGTTAACCACCCTCGCATGTCGAGCCTTCCAGTGCCTCTTTCCATACTTGTTCCACTCATACATGTTGCAAGTTTCTCCATAAGTTCTGACATGACTTCCAATTTTTCGGGCTCACGCCGAGATTCTCTTATCCAATCTCGAAGATAAGTTAGTGGGGAGCCATCACCATAAGGGAATCTGCCGAAACGTTCCTTAGAAATTCCAGCTTCAAGTGGCTTTGATCTGTTATTTTCGGTTGTATCGATACAGGAAACAAAGAACAAATTAGCATCATCCCATTTCATGGAAGAACGATCTTCTGGATTGGCGACTCCTTGACTGGCCAATCGAATTCGTAGTTCATCATCTTCGAGAACAACATCTTTCCAACAATTATTCTCTAATGCATTGAACACTGGTTCTAATCGATATGAGACCATTGGGTCAACAGTAAGAAACGGAGTTGTGGTCTCCAATGCTTCCTTCATGTTTGAGGGGGAGTGCCACTCATGGATGAAGTCAGCGGTCCTTTAGGAAAGAATCTAGCCTACTAGAAATATCATCTTTAGATATGGATTTCCCATCAGAATCGGTTGCCATTTCATTCCTAAGTACGGAAAGACGACCACTAGCGGTTGAATCGTCGATATCGATTACCTCTTCCTCTGGTTTAATTTCCAATTCGATTTCAGGCTCAGGCTGTGATTCAGCAATCTCTTCAGGCGAATCATCATCCAAACTAATATCATCTAGGCTGATATCATCTGTTCGGATTTTTATTTCAGGTACCTCTTCCTTCTTTGTAGGTGTAACACTTTCACTTGAAGGTGGTTCAGCATCCCATTTTGATTTATCCTTGGGGTCGCTATTAATGTTTAGAACTCCACCGAAATATGCCAAAATTAGCATTAGTAATGCAATCCCTCCTGTCCAATATATGTCACCTGATTCGTAAGTGACCAGAGGTAATTTACCTGCAAATACGGTCATAGAATCATCCTCTGGATTATCATCAATATCCCAAGGTGCTTGACAGGACACTGTTGCAGACACCTCTGCATCATCTTCCATTACACTTGGTCTGTCGATGCGTACACTAGGTGCATACTTACTACCATAGATGTCCAGTGCCACAGATTTCTCCCAACTGCCATCAATCATTGCAATGTTTAACTTGCAAACTGAACCTTCCATAATTTGGTATCCTTCTCTATCGATTCCCACATCGATATAATCATCATCAATTACCATATTTGCAACTTTCATATTCCATCCACTTTCACGAACTATGTGGGTTGATGAAGAAGAATGAAGAGGCAAACCGTTCGAATCAACAATTAGAATTTCAACCGAGATAATTCCGGGTTCAGGGTCCCATGAAAATACCGAGAGATTGACAGTAGCATTATCTCCTGGATTTAGCCTAATTGTACTTCGATCCAGAATCTCCCCGTTTGTAGAACGTAACCATGCGTTTGCTACCAATGGATGGTTATCATTTGCAGTAACCAAACACGAAGCCCACATCTTTGATGTGCTTTCAATACCAAGTAGTTCTAACTGACCGAATGTGTCATCACATTCTGCCGAATGAATCGGAGATGGGATTCCAATAAGGTGTAATGACACTCCATTATGAGTCGTATTGGTTCGCTGTTCGGGTAATGGTATCAATGCAGTATCAATGCCTGAATTCAATGAATCTGTCATTATCGAAACCTTTTCTCCAGCACGTCCTGTATGAACAGGANTTGAGACNAATACAGTCTCACTTTGATTGATCGTAATAGCATGAACCATCGNACCTAATACTGGATGTNACANTTCAATATCGAGTTGNATATTNACTCCATTCCAAGACCCNGATGGTTCAATTTGTAATGGAATNCCCATTATTTCACCNGGTGCAACAACGACAACNTTTTCACCAGTCAATGTCCAGCCAGATGGAATATTCAAGATTGATAAATCCATAATTGCAACATCATTACCTGTGTTTTCTATCCAAGCAGTCGGCCATGATGCAACACCCTGCCTGACTTTCCATGGGCCATTTGAATCAATTGTAATACCTGGGGCAGAACCTACACGAACTGGTACTTCTTCGATTATTTGACCAGCGCCATCTCCATTGGATATCCTAATGCTAAGTACACCTACTTCTCCAGCAACAGCATCACTTGGAGGGGTGACATTGATGGTAATCATACCTGATTGCCCAGGGTCGATCTCTGGTCCATTATTGGGTAATGTGACATTCCACCCCTGTCCTGCCTTTGCAAAGTATGGTGCTGCAGGGTAGTTCCCTTTCTGTTCAATAACGATGTCTAGTTGTCCACCTTCGGGCGGCACTTCCAGTGAGGTGTTAGAAAGGTCGAATCTCCAACCCGCAACATTCTCTACCTCCAAAAGTATGCTCGTATTGAAATCAATATTGAAACCACTAGAAGAGGCAACCAATGTTAGATTCGCTTCAGTCATGGCCCAAGTATTGCTTGGTATTTCGAATTCAAGATATATCAATTCATTTTCTTGAACATCCAATCTGGATGAATTAATCGCTTCCGCACTCCAAGTTGAACTGTCATCACCATCATATTGGATGTTGAATATAGGTGTTAGTGTTAGCAAATCATCAGTATTCCCAACATTGGTCACATTGATTGTAAGATTCAGCATTTCACTAGGCGATACTTGCATCCAATTACCTTGCTCAATCTCGATGTCCCAACGATGGTCAGGTCGTGCTTCAATAGTAATATTTGCTTGATCGGTAACCGATGTATCCCCCATACTGGTCCAATCAAATAGCAGTTGGAAATTTTCTCTTGCAGGTACATCGGCTGGTAATGTAACCCATATGGGCACCATGCTAATTCCACCAGGACCTAAAGTTCGAACCGGATTAGCAATTTCAAAAGTCACATTAGGAGCCTGGGATAAATTTCCAGAACTAGAACTTCCACTCAATGTGAAAGTGTCTTCTCCATTGCCAGGATTTTCTAATCTTAGGATTAATTTAGTTCTTTCACTAACATTGAATACTGCTCCATCTGATGGAGTTACAACTTCAGCATCAGCTCTGAACACCTGTAGTACATGAAGTGAAATAGCTAGGTCTGAGTTAGCAAAGGTTTGTTCACTTTGGTTGAAGAAGTGACGCATTGGTGGAGCGTCTAATGGTAAGTCAAGGTGTAATTGCCCGTTTTGTCCAGACATTTCTAACATTGTACCATTAATCGCTAAGTCTCCACTTGTGCTCCAATTCCATCCAACTTTCAACATTCCCGCCCCAGACATATCCCATTGAAGGGTAGTGCCTGCATAGTTAGATTCGAGATCCCAACTCAATCCAGTTGTTGGAACAGTGCGTATATGTGGAATATTGCTAGCCACATCACTGGCAAATATTGTTACAGTGAAATCTTCACAAATTTCCTCGGTGCCAGAACCTATACACAAGGTGAGAGTTGCAGAAGTGGTTTCTCCAGGTGATTTCGAATTAGGAACATCTACCTCGATTAGATACTCTTCCATCGCACTCGGCCCTAATTCAATACCCCATTGTGTCGTCCCAGAATAATCTACAATTCTTGTATCAGTACTCCATGTATTAGATGACCACTGCATTTCTGTAGTCTCTTGGGCATTACCTACATTTTCTACCATTAACCATACATGAGCAACATCACCAGGTCGCCCAAATCCAATTCCAGATGGTAAACCCGTGGCTCCCTGTAAGGAAAGACCTCGAGTTCTTTCGACCTCTAGAGGTAATGTGACAGCAGTAGAAATGTTTTGATTTTGGTCTAGAACTAGAGTCATTGGTATTTGTGCATCATCAGAGCCAAGAGCATTCTGCGGGACATGGAATTCGAATTGAACAACCTGCGGAATGTCTCTTTCTAGGTTTAGTGATAAATCAGCAGCATTTAGTGGCTCGAATGTCCAACCTTCTGGTAAGGAAGAATCATCATAGTTTAGTGTCCAAGCAGCACTTCGGCTACCTGTACTTGTCACTGTAATGTCAATCACTTCAGTAGCTCCAGGTAATGCTCTTGAAACATCAACAGGGGTTTGGATCTGAGCCACGTGAGGCTCTAATACGACTAGAGTGGTACTGTAGTTGTCATTGTCATAACGAGTTTGAGTTAAATTATTGTTAACATCTAATTGTAATTCTACGATATGAACTCCTAGTGTTGCTTCCATATCAACACTGAATGTGATCGGTCCACCTTCTCCTGAAGGAGCGATAGCTTCTGCCATATTTACTCGCTCACGCTTAATTTCAACCCCATCCATAATTAGAACCGCATCAACAGGCTCATCGGTATTGACAATTCCAATATTCGAGTACTGTCCAGAGATTGTCACCATTTCGCCAGGGTCTGGGTCTGTGGGTGTGAAGCCAATGCCTCGGCCGTCTGCTAAAGGAGCAATATCAGATTTAGCTTCACTGATTAGCGCATCTCCAACTAGAATATCCAGGTAACCATCTCCGTCCATATCTGCTACTGCAGGAGCTGCCCATGTCCGGTGAGGGACATCAATAGGGGCTGCCCAACCTGTTCCAATATCTGCAGAGGTTCCGGTATTACCATCAAAAGCGAATATACGCCGTCCAAATGCAACTAGTAACTCCGGCTCATCTTCTCCATCAAGGTCTATTGAAATTGGTGGAGAAACAGCAATCTCATCATTGTCATTTCCACCTCCTCTTTGGAGAGTCCTTGTCCATTCTCTGAATGGAGGGTCAATAGTAATGTCATGACAACCAGTCATTCCTTCTCTATCGGTAGATATTGATGAATCAGAATACCATGTGACCCAACAGACACGATCGGTTATTCCATTATTGGTAGTATCCACAGCTAGCGGTTCAGCATCTGCATACCCGTTCTTTGCTCTAAATCTCCAAAGTTCATTGGTACTTGTCAATTCCATCCCAACAAATTGTGCGCCCATCCCTTCATTTGCACCATTATCATCTACAGGTAGAGTTAGTATCATTTCTGGTGCAGCATCTCCATCTAACTGGGTAATCACAGGACCGGGTAGTCTCATTCGTGGTGTATCTCCATCAGAGTCCGTCCCTTGAATTGAAACACGTTCCCAATCTAGCGAACCTGTTTCACCATCAATTCTCCAAATCCACATGTTTCCATTTGAATCAACTGTGGTCAATACAACTGCTCCACTATTGTCATCTAGTGCAGCAAATGCAGGGTCAGAGGGGTGAGTTCCTCTATCCAATGCAACTTTCCAATCGGTGTCGGGAGATTGCAGACCTAGTGGTAATGATAGAATTGTAGGCTCATCGGTTGAAGTATCTACGGCAGCAATAACCAATTCAGGACTACCGTCCAGTGAAAGGTCGGCAAGTAGTGGTTGGGTTACAGACAGATGGTCGGATTGGCTTGAGAACCAATGTGGGCTAGTAATGCCAATTCGCAAATCAGCATCCGACCAAGACCATAGTTTCTCATTCGAATGTCCAGATGTAGACCAACCAGATTCATCGCATGACATATCGGGAGACCATAGGTCGACTTTCATCGCACTATCTGTGTCATAAGCAATGGCGATTTCGGCTTTTCCATCACCATCTACATCGACTATTGTAGGTGTAGATCGTATGTACTTGGCATCACCAAGATTAACTTCCCAGGCAACTTTTGATGTATCTCCTTCAATAATTGCAAGATATCTTTCAGAACTCGAAGGGTCTGTATGTGTCATTACTGCGAATAGATGGTCTTGCCCACATCTTTCTTTGGCACCTTCTGGTGATGTTATCGAATTAGACATATTGGCAATCGCAACACCGTATCCATCTGCTCCGAGTCCCGAATCGAACGCAACCCAATTGACAGCAGGTGTTTCAATCGTCATCAATCCTGAATCGCCATGCTCTGGTAAATCTCGAGAATGACCGGGATCTCTTCCATATTGAGCCCATGGTTGCCAGAGAGAATCCCATGATTCATCCTCTTCATCTTCCGCATTAACCGAAGTAGGAAAAACAATGGTTGAGGCAAGTAGAATGAACAGCATCAGAACTGCACGGAATTGCCTGTTCATCACTCTCACCTATGAACACCGGGCCAAGCGAGGTTGTTAGGGCTTTGGGCCCTACGGGCCCATGCGAAAGCGATAATTAGACCCTGTTTAGAACGCCAAAAACAAGGGATGTCGTGCGAATAGGAGACAAATCCGGGGGGCATCATTCAAATAGGGGTCGCTGGTGGCCTGAATGACTTCGGTCACACTTCTCTCCCGAGGCACTTGCCGGTGAAGGACGGATGAGGCTTCAATACCTCACTCGTCCTCCTGCAGTAAATCGGTCAGAGAAACAAATGAGGTGAAAAAATGTACAAAGTTGTCACTAAGGAGGACACTATTCGTATCCCAGCGGAATATATCCGTAAGGAGAAGTCGTTGAATGAACACATAGACCGTCTTGCAGCTTCCGCATTCGAAGGACGCTTTGATGACAATAACAACTTCGTTCTTGTAACTTCAAACCACGAGCCATTGGGTCGTGGAAGAATCATTCATGGAGATGGAGCAATCTATCAGGAAGTTCGTTTTGATGCAGTTCTATTCTGTATTGAAGACTACGAAGTTGTTGAAGGTGCAGTTTCAGAAGTAAATGACTTTGGCGCATTCGTCAGAATCGGTCCTATGGAAGCACTTCTTCACAAGTCACAGATTATGGAAGACCACGTTGACATCAATGCTGGAATGGGCGTTCTTGAAGGTCGCCAAAGCGGTAGAAAACTTGGTGTTGGAAGTTCGGTAAGAGCTCGCATCGTATCATTATCACCAGATACTAGTGACCCTCGTCGCTCTAAGATTGGTCTAACATGTAAGCAGACCGGACTTGGTAGCCACGAATGGATCCAAGAGGACCAGAACTGAATAGGAGTGATTTGAATGCCGAAGAATCCCTTTGCATGTAGTGAATGTCACATGATTTTAGCCGATGGTATTGACCAATGTACAAGTCACCCTCACGCTCCAGTATCTTCTGATTGGTCAGGATATGTTGTTGTCATGGACCCATCAAGATCAGAAATCGCAACCCGCCTCAATATCGAGATTCCGGGAAATTATGCACTCAAAGTAAATATCCGCTGAAGGAGGAATAAAAATGGAAATTATTGACCGTAAGGAAAACCCACTGCTAAACAGAGTAGAGATTGAATTCCGCTGGAGCCATGAAGGTTCAGCAACTCCATCTCGCGTCGACATGCTAAACGGAATAGCATCCATCGAACCAGGTTCTAACCGTGAATTGATAGTCATCAAGAATGTAAAGACCCGCTTCGGTCTAGGTTCGACAACAGGACTTGGATTAGTCTATGCTGATGAGACCTCAATGAAGGTTGAACCTGAATACATGCATTCTCGCTACTCAGGCCTGCGCACTTCTAGCGCTGCACCTGCTGAAGAAGCACCTGCTGAAGAAGCACCTGCTGAAGAAGCACCTGCTGAAGAAGAAGCAGATGCTGAAGAAGACGGAGGTGAGGCTTGATGTCTGACGGTCCGAAAGCAGGAGCAAAGTGGTCCAAGTACTCAGTTGAGGATGGTTCATTAGTTCGTAAGGCAGAGTTCTGTCCAGAATGTGGGCCAGGTGTATTCTTGGCAACTCATGCAGATCGCAAGTCATGCGGTCGCTGTGGTTTTACACAAGCAAATGAATGATTCATTCATCATTTGCCATGTGTGGACTAAATTTGCCCTGATTGTCTAAGACAAGCCATTCCTGGTTTTTATTGATGATTTGAACTCCTAATTCTGAACGTTGTATTGTTTCTCCTCGGAGCATCAAATCATCTCGCCAGGAAATTATTCTCCAATCGGAACCATCGAATGCAGCATCCTGAATAGTTCCTCGCAATTTTCTTGCAATTGTGATATTACTATCCTGTAATTCCCAAGCCCATCCATCTTTTGATGACAATAGGAACTTATTTCCTTCATTGAATACCTCTTCCAAATCGCATTCAATCTCCAAAGTTTCTTCTTTCAAAATAGTACCATCATCTAGGGATATTTCTCGGTATGTCCCGCCTCTACTCCAAACCAATATGTTGTCTTCAGCAACAGATATTGCAGCCACTTCATTTGACCTAGGTGGTTTTTTGGCATTATCATCAAATAATGGTAATCTCCAAATTTCATTTGCATCAGAATCAATACAATATAGTCCACGTGACCAAAGTGCAAATATGATTTTATCACCAGTGGAAGTAAGTGCAAGAGGTTCAGCATCGACAATATGGCACCATTGAGAATTTGCAACCATTGATTTATCCCTACTAGCACGCAATTCCGCCTTAGTTACTCCATCCACTAATTTATCTGATAGGGGCAGTAATGCCATTCTTGCTAACCGTAAATCATGATCGACCCAAGTTGCAACTAAGCCTGCATCACAAATTGCAGCGTGAGTAATTTGGCATGGAAATGGATTGGATTTATGTCCATCAATAGTTATTCCACCATCAACATCGATCATAATTTCCTTATCATCGTAATGGAAAATTCTCCAAGGCGCACTCTCCATGCGCTTGCCAAGAGGACTAGGCTTGTGAACCATTCCTTCAAGAATCTGAAACCATACGGGTGAACATGGTCAGCCTGATTCTAGTCTCATCGGGCGATATCGCCTCAACAAATCAAGCCGATGAACTTCTGAAAATGTGTGAATGGCAGGAGCTAGACCCAGTGGAAGGATTACCTTCCTATTCATTCAAGCATGCTCGAATGTGGTGGATGAAAGATGGTTGCTTATGGGAGGATGATTTAGACAAACGATGGGCTGAGGCAACAGGAGAGATTCCTACAGAAATTATTTTTCCATCAAGACATTCTGCTGCAAGTGGAAATGCATCTCTTACCTTACACCCAATAGGAACTATGCAAGTTCCAGACGGCGAGACTCCTGAATACGGCGGCAAGGCAGCTGATTGCCCCCCGCCTAATCCCCGTATTGCAGCATGGTGGCGAGAATTGAATCGTGTAGCAACTGACTTGACAGAGTTTGATTTATCACTTGAAACAACACATCACGGTCCTTGGATTGAAACCCCATCTTTGTTTATCGAAATCGGTTCGACCGATTTGACTTGGGGGCATATGGGTGCTGCCAAAATATTGGCTGGAATTATTTACCGAGGTCTTGGGCTTGATGGTGGCAATGGTTTGGGTCAATGGAATGGCAATGGTAGAGTCGTGGTAACTTTGGGTGGTGGGCACTATGCACCCAGAGGTAATCTTCTGGCCTCATATGAAGGCATTTGGCTAGGGCATATGTTGGCAACTTATGCTCTCCCATTTGTCAAAAATGAAGATGACACGGTATCCGGAATGTGGGAAAATAGTATTCGTAAAGCTATCAAGGCAACTGAATTAGCATTCCCCGGTGGTGAAATTGTTTGCAGTATGGACAAAAAGGCATTCAAGGGCTGGCAACGACAGGCAATTAGGGATCTTTTATCTGAATTAGATGTACCTTTATTGAAGAGTGCAGAAATCATTGGATGAAAACGGTCAAGAATCGCCTTCACTAGCAGTGTTAACATGGTCGGGCGATTCTCGCGCATGGTTGTTGCAATGACCATCCGAATGCCACGGTGGTTTGTCGGTTGGGTAAGCCGAAGATATGTGGCTGGTTCAGACTTGAAAGATGCTGTGAAAGTTATGCATCGCCTTAGTAAAGAAGATGCTTGTTTCACAATTGATGTATTAGGTGAAGAGATTACTACGATGGATGAAGCAACATTTTTCTTAGAGGAGTACAAGCGAGTGATAACTGCAATCTCAAAGAATAATTTTGATGCGAATCTTTCGATAAAACCAACCGCTTTCGGATTACTCCTTGATAGTGAAAAAGGAATGGAGAATATTGAATCTCTAGTTTCAATGGCTAATGACCATGATATGTTCGTTAGATTGGATATGGAGGACCACAGAGTAACCGATGATACAATTCAAGTCATGCTTGATATGCATGAAAAAGGTTTGACAAATGTCGGCGTAGTACTACAAGCAAGGCTATTTCGTACACTTGATGACATCAAGAACATTGCAGAAAAACTTGGACCTAATGCTGATTATCGGATTTGTAAAGGGATTTATCTTGAGCCAGACGAAATCTCACATACGCAAAGAAAACCGATTATTGAAGCGACTAATTCCTGTATCGATGCCATGCTAGATGCGGGCGCATATGTTGGAATCGCAAGCCACGACCATCCCGTAATCAACCACTCTCTAAAGGCTCTTGAACAGCGAAAAATGGGTCCAAATATTGACGACCCTCGAGAAAATGCAGGTCCAAAACGTGAACAAAAAGGACCTGGCTACGAATTTCAAATGCTTCTTGGAGTGCGTGGGCCATTACGTCGTAAGTTATCTGCAAAAGGACACCGAACACGAGTCTACATTCCCTATGGTGAAAAATGGTATGAATATTCAATTCGTAGATTGAAAGAAAATCCAACTATCGGAACACAAGTTGCCAAGGCGTTCTTGATGCCTTGGACAAACCGACCGTGATCATAATCGCTTCTTTTTCTGCCTTCGTCCCGGACGCTGTTGCTTTGGTTTACCAGACTTTTCAGCATCAGGCAATACTGGATTTGGATTGTCTCCCAATCTTCCTTCCTTCCAGGCTTGCCTTCTCTCACGTGGGGTTTTTGGAATGTTCTCTTCAGGTCGTGGTGGCTCATGGAGATAGATTCTCTTAATGTCATGAGCAACAACTCTTCCACTCATCGTTCGACCTGTACCGGTATGAATCGCTCTAATCTTCCACCTTTCTCCACCGTGCTCCATAATTGAGCCTGCCTTGTACATGGTTTCCCTTTCGACAAATATTGAATCGCTGTCGGAGAACTCTCCTCTGGTAAGGGTTAATCTAACCATTACTACATCTGAGCGAATTGCATTTGCTCTTCCAACTTTGGATGCAACTAATTTAGTTCGAGAATTCGCAGTTCTTGTTTCGACTCGATTTATCTCCCAACTAGCATCAGAATATTCGAAAATATCTCCTATGTGGAGTACCTCATCCTCATCAACATCAATATCGACAAGAACAGTGTTAGCTCCTTCACTGAGTAAGAATGGAATCTTTATCGGTCGAGGTTCACGTATTTGTACGGTATGAATGTGCTCACACTCATCACACTTGAGTAAATAATTAGACCCACTGCCAGCCTTTCGCTCACGGAGCACTTCATGGCCACAAGGTTGGCCACAGCCCGGACAATCTGTGACATTTTCAACAAACTCTTCTTCGCTGGAATCATCCTCCATGTGTCTTCCTCCCTATTTGCGGGCCATGCCGTTCACCTTTGAGCCTGTCGGCATATGCGAAGACTTGTCAAGGAGAGCCATGAGGCCCACTTATGCGCGAGGATGTTCTAGCGGCCATATTGTCAGCCGACAAGGAATTGTCGCGTGATGAGCCTGAAGTCGCTGCAAATATTGGCCAGCAATTAGAACATATGGGATTGACAACATGGTCAATTTCAGTCCGCCGTAGAATTAGAGATGCAGTTGCTCGCTTGGAGCCAAAACACATAATTCATGCAGGTGCTGGAATTGGACATTTACCAGCATGGTTGCTTGATTACTTCGAAAACAAAGAGGGATTAGAGGAGTTACAATTAATCGAAGAAGGAAATCGCTTCGCCGTCATTTTGAAGCGCTTGTGTGATAGATATTCATCCGTGCCCACAAGCATTGTAGTTGGCTCACCAACTCTATTGTCAAGTGAACTGAAAGCGTGGACAATTTCAAAATCTGGTAACCCTCCAATTCTTCCAAATGCAGATGCAATTATTGTTGAAGCACCTTTGAATCGATTAGCAGCCGAAGTCAATGCAATGTTACCCTTACTAAGCCAAAATGGTGTGTTATTCACTACTGAACCAACCCCTCCAGTTGGTGATAGAGAAGAGGATGACCCTGAAGTTGTTGCATTCAATAAGTGGATGGAATTAATTCATGAATCCAATAATACTCATCATCTGGCATTTGCCCCACTCTTTGGTGGAACAATTGTTGCTTGGTTACCGAAAGTTCAGGCTTGAGATCTTTCAATCAAATCCTCGATTTGTAATAGACCATACCCATATTGGTCATCGTGATTTTCCTGTCCACTTCGCTTTTTAGAGGAATCAGCAATCCACTGTTTTAGATTGTCTAACATATCTGTGCCACCATCCATCAAATCAGGATATTTGTCGAATAGCATTGCAACCGCACCTGTGACAAACACCGTTGCTGCACTTGTTCCTGAAGATAATCCCCAGCAATAATCACTATCTTCACAGGCATCACCGACCAGTAAAACTGGAACGTTGTGAGCGGGAGCTACAACCTCTGGCTTTTCGTCAGGACTATTTCTTGGAAGAAGTAATGAAAACAAATCTCCGTTATTATCACCAATGGATGAATTGACCCATAGATTGCCGTTAATATCTACGCCACCTACACAGATTACAGAATTCACTGAACCAGGAGAAGCGACATCCCCATCATCATTATCGCCACCATCATTTCCTGCTGCTGCAACTACAACAATGCCAGCATCATAGGCAGCATCAACCGAATCTTCAACCGCATCTCCAAGAATAACAGAAAATCCAGATGTACTTCCTCCTAATGAAAGTGAGATAATGTCCACATTACTGGTAACGCACCAATCAATGGCCTCAGCAACTGTAGTATCATCGCCTTCTCCATTGCCTGAAAGTGCTTTAGCTACATACAAATCAATATCTCTTGTTAGGCCACTTAGACCACCATCTGCAACCAAAATGCCGGCCATGGCAGTACCGTGGCCATTGTCATCATATGGACTTGATTGGCCACCAATAAAGTCAGACCAACCAGACAATTCGATGCTGTTCAAGTCTCCGTGATTCATGTCGATCCCCGAATCGACGATACAAACACTCACACCATTTCCTGATAGGTCATCATCATCAAATTGAATTAAAGAGTCATAGTCACTTTCTCTTTCAGTTAGTATTGGAGAAGGACCGGTTAGGCTGATTTCTCCTGTCAAAATCAAATAGCCATACCACAACAATGCTACCATCAAAATAGCGGTTGAAACAGTTGTAATCTTTTTGATGAAATCAAAATCGTTTTCGATTTCTCCATTTGGAATCGGAGGTAAATCTTCCATGCTATCACCCCAGTGCTTCTACCGCTTCAACTAGTGTTTCTGCAAATAATTTAACTTCATCTTCGGTGTTATACAGGTAAGCACTAGCACGCAATGAACCTCGATTGATTCCTTTCTCATTGAACCATGAATGAACACAATGCATACCACTTCGAACCATTACATCTGCGGCTTCATCTAACAAGATTGCAATATCGTGCGCATCGATATTATCGAGAAGAATCGAACATATACCTCCGCGTTGCGCAGGGTCTTGAGGTCCAATTATTCTGAGTCCATTTACATCCTTTAGAATAGAAGTCATTACTCTGTTTAAGGACACTTCATGCTCATGTACATCATCTAAATTAATATTAGAAATGTAATCTATGGCAGCATTTGTCCCCAATATTCCTGCATAATTACCTAGCCCACCTTCAAACCGAGAAGGTGGCTTAGACCAAGTCATCGAGTCATAGGATGACGTATCGACAGTACTTCCTCCCGATTGGATAGAGCGCATATTCTCAAGCAATTCCATTCTACCCCAAAGCCCTCCCATGCCGGAGGGTCCCATCATTTTGTGAATGGAGAAGGCCATGAAATCGATTCCTAAATCCTGTACGTCAACAGACATATGAGGGGTTGATTGGGCTCCATCAATGCATACCATTGCCCCATGGTCCTTTGCAATTTTAGCGACCTGCTTTACTGGAGTTGCAACCCCATCCAAGTTACCGACATGTGATATTGAAACCATTCTCAATTTGTCACCAGCATCAGCACAAGCTGATTCGAAAGCCTCTAAATCAAATGTATTATCATCATTTGACTTTACAACTCGGTGGTCGATACCTTGTTCTTGTTCTAGTTGTAACCATGGTACAAGGTTTGAATTGTGTTCCCTATCTGTGGTTAGAACAACATCTCCCTTATTCCAAGAGAGGCCCTTTGCAACTTGATTAAGTGAATGTGTGGCATTCTTGGTGAATACAATTTCATCTGTTTCATAAGCATTGAACAATGCTCCCATTTTTTTGCGACAGTTAATCATTTTCCGAGAAACAATATTCGCATAGCGGTGTACAGAACGCCCTCCGCACCCAGGTGACTCCTCATAGTAAGAACGAATCGCAGCAATCACCGGATTTGGTCTTAGAGTCATACAAGCATTATCGAGGTATACTGGCGGATTGTCCACATTCAATGTAGGAAAATCTGCACGGTGCTTGGAAAACATCACCATGCCTCCGTATCTGGAATGTAGTCCGCTACTGGACTATTCGTTCCACACTTTGAACAAGTATATCTCGAAGGA
Source organism: Methanobacteriota archaeon (assembly GCA_002689345.1). Lineage (GTDB taxonomy): Archaea > Thermoplasmatota > Poseidoniia > Poseidoniales > Poseidoniaceae > MGIIa-K1. The sequence continues at coordinate 17,224 of NZFU01000069.1, forward strand.
TATTCGCTACCACAACCCTCACAAGTATTTCCAGAAGGTCCTCGACTGTTACAATCATCACTCGCACAATCAACGATTAATTCACCGTTTTGATTTTGGCTAATTGGTGCACTAGCAGAGCAAGATGGACATTCACCTTCAGATGCGAGAATTACTCCATCTAGCAATAGATCTGCATCAGCAGCAGCAGCAGCCCTTGTTTGAACACGAGTTCCTTCACCAAGCATACGTTGAGGGAACCATAGAATGTGCATCAGTAGGTAGATTAGAATGAAACCAGTTATGATGTGAATAGACAAACTAACATAATCATCAACATTCCTATCGGCGACAAATTGAGAACCTGACCATCCATTCAAAATTATAGTAATTACCCAAAGAACCAGCATCACAGTCCAAGAGAAAAGGCTGTGTTCAGCCATTGCTTCTTCCATCACTCTAACATCGGTATGGACATGATGTTCTAGGACATGTAAATCCCTAGTCTCAGAAACTGCCTTCCAGAAGAAGTAGGAGAAGAAACACCCCACTGCAGCCAACATCACACCGCCCAAAGCATCACCTAAGTTTGCCCCAACGGGGAAGTCAGGTGAATTGACATGGAGGATAATTTGAGATAAGAAAATACATACCCAGATGATGATGATATTGACCACATGGCCCCTCATTATTGGGAAGTTGACAGAAATTTGAACGAAGAACCAAACCCATAGAATCGAAGAAACCAGTAGTTGAAAGAAAGCAAAGCCTCCGATTTCTGCCATTCCTGAAACTCCCGTGATCTTTGGGTCTCCTCCAGTAAAGACTTCAGTTGAGAGTGCGCCCAGTAAAAATGCAAGTATTCCTGTAAGCATGGTCAAGAAATGGGCTTGTCCCCATTCATGTCGTAACAACTTGAACTGAAATTTCCACTCATGTCTTATTTGGTCTACCGATTCTAAAAGAGGGTGCAGGTCGGCAAATTTCTTTTCAAGAGTGATGTCACCTAAACGGAAAGGCATCTCATCATGTACGTCTTGCGGGGGACTAATCTCAACGATAATCTCCTCCGCCATATGCCACGGTGAGCATTCTCCCTTTGAGTCATTTCGGTACTTTGCACCTCCGTAGGAGGTGAATGCCATCTCAGTTGAGGGCTTCAAATAAGTAATAGATTCCACTGGCAATAATGCCAAACATTATCCAATTTCTTATGGTTTTAGATTTCCATTTTAGCAGCCATTTCTTTCCTACTCTCACACCGATAAGTGCTGCTAAAACCAGTAGCCCAGTAAGTTGTAGATGCTCCCATATTTCATCAGGTCTGTAGTACAAATATATTGGGATTCTAGTAAGGTCGACACAAAGTGCTAGGACACTTGCAGTGGCAGCAAATGACATTTTATTTGTTAACCTCCGCGAGAGAAACATTGCACGAAGTGCCCCTTGGTGGCCAGATAATCCCCCCATGAACCCAGAGCCAAAACCTCCAACCCTATCATTTGCTTCAGGTATTTTGTACCCAGTCCACCTTTCGCTTATTGTCAAAATTGGTAATATGATTAGGAAGATTCCTATCACGAGTAAAAGTGGGTCTTGTGGTACCATATTTTGTAAGATTGCTCCAATAATAGCCCCGATAACCAACCAAATCCCATAGCGTTTAATCGCATCCAAATCAACATGCTCTTTCAAATTGAAATATTTAGCGGCATTATGTGCTCCATGAACAATTGCTACCACTGCCACTGCTTCATGTGGATCAAGAATTAGAAGGACTACTGGAGTAAGCATTGTCGAAAGACCAAAACCTGCAGGAACGGTTAGTGCCGCTGCAAAAAATGCAGCTAATGCGACAAGGAAGAAAACGGTCTCCACACTATTTTGTCATGAAACAAAGTCAATGAACTTTCCATTATACTGTTTTCATTCTTGACGCGTCTACCCATTCATCCCAGCTTGAGTCAAATCCAACGTAATGAATTAGGAAGAGACTGCCATTTGTTTCGCCAGATTTTTTATCTCTAATCAAAGCGTCCCACCAACTTCCATTCCACTCTACTTTCACTTGTTGGCCAGCCGAAAAACTGGGCTTATTGAATGGATGATTTTCAGGTTTAATCGCCCATCCTGTAGGGCCAACCACATAAATCGTATTTCGAGTTTCGACCCTTGAAGTTGCCCTTTCATCGTAGGATATGGATTTGATATTTGTAGAATTAATCCAAGTCTCTCCTAACTTTGGATGAGCATAGGCATATCCTTTCAATTTCCCATCATTTATACTAGCATCACGTATTACAACTTCAGGCTTTAACGATTCAGCATTTGCCATCATATCAGAGCCAACTAAATATTTAGCAAGTTCACGATAATCAATTTGCGAATTTAAGTCAATACCAAGTTCTGAAAATTCATTCATTACATCTTCAACAGGTATAGGGTCGTCACCAGTTTCAGTTAAGATTCGCAAATACTCTTTTGCAGGTATTGTTCCAGAGTTACTGACATCAAATATTTTGAATGCTTCAATCAACTCATTTTCAGCTTCAGAATCTTGGCTGATATAGGCCTGAACTTCCTCCGAAGACTCGTTCAATGGCTCGATTCTGCCCCACTCTACATTATCTTCTACATCCCCATCATCAAAGTGAATCAGGAATGTATTATCCTGATTTTCTGAGGCTATTTTTCCGGCATAAAAATGTCCATAGTTTTTCCAATTTACGAACACTCTATCGCCAATATTGTAAGGAATACTAGAGGGTCTTATCGTTCCAGGACTTGTACCTATTACAACAGCATGTTTTATCTCAATTTGTGAATCTTTTGGGACTTCGATTTTGTAGGTTCCATCATCATTTACTGCTAGTACTTTACAGCGATTTAACCAGCGTCGATTGGTTGGGCTATTATATTCAACATGGTCTCCAATATTGAATGATTGAGGCAACTCTACTTCACTAATTGGAGGTGCATGTTGCTGAGGGGTGTTGATCATACCCATTTGCTGAAGTGCGGTAATAACTGCTGCAGTAACACTACTCGGGTCATTATTTATCACAGTATTATTGACAACATCCCCGCCAATAACAGAATCTTGCATTGTGATATTTGCTCCGCCGCTAGACGGAGGTGCAGGCACCCATTCGGAACCTATCCACATGAATTTTCCATCAGGACTCATAACTGGGTCTGTCATAACTTAGCCTAAGTGTTTCAAAATATCAATTAATCGCTAATTTTGGGATTAACTTGAAAGTAGACCTATACCAAAGCCAAATATGAAAAATATTGCAAACAAAATCATAGGTAATGTGATGAACCAGATTACTAGCAAATTAACATTTTTATTTATTTTTTCAGTATGATGAACTAGTATATTCATGCTACGAATTATTTCTTCAAGACCTATAATCATTGCATGGTCTCCTTTGGTAATTTGTTCTTTAGTAGGTGTGTTATCCATACAATTCTTATGAGGGGCGGGACGATAAACTATCCTCCGATTTGAAAATGTCAAAACTAGATCAATTTATTGAAAATATGCTGTTGAAAAGCTGGTCTAAATTAATGAAAGTGAGGCGCCGAGAGAGAGATTTGAACTCTCGTGCCACAAGGACACGCGATTTCCAGTCGCGCGCAATACCAGGCTATGCGATCTCGGCCGCAAACCGGCTGACAAGCAT